>NZ_LVCT01000793.1:0-16272 GCF_001647205.1 Rhodococcus sp. EPR-134 | reverse complement strand
TGCTCTTCCTGATCGGGCGCTTTGTCTACGACTCACGAAAGGCGAAGATCGATGCCTGACACCTCGTACATCTTTGCGGCGGTCGCAGTCATGGCCGTGGTCACCTTCGCGCTGCGCGCAATCCCCTTCGCCGCGCTCATGCCGCTGCGCTCCTCCGCCCTGGTCGGCTACCTCGGCATCTACATGCCGGCAGGCGTCATGTTGATTCTCGTCATGTATTCACTCAAAGGGGTGTCGATCACCGCCCCTTCTCATGGCCTACCCGAACTGATTGCAGTGTGCGCCACGATCGCCGCGCACCTCTGGCGAAAGAATGCCGTCCTGAGCATCGTCGTCGGAACGACGATCTACGTCGCGCTGGTCAATACCGTGTTCGCCTGAGCATTTCCCATCGACGAGCAAAATATCTTTACTCCCGAATGGGCAATTTGTAACCTCCAGGCGCTTATCTGAACAGTTGAACACTTATACGATTTCAGTAGCGTGGCCGCCGGCCGCGACTGAAGGATCGGTGAGGTTCGATGTCCACGACAATGACCACGACAGGCACTCGAATCGCCGGTGCTTGGCACAGTCTGGATCGAGGCCAGCGTCGAAGCATCATCGGGATGACCGTCACCGTCGTAGCGCTCAACGTCGTCGGGTGGGCAGTTCTTCTCGGCCTGGTTGTCCCCGGCCACTACACGATCGAAGGCAGTGTCTTCGGCGTCGGACTCGGCGTAACGGCGTACACGCTCGGCATGCGCCATGCTTTCGACGCCGATCACATCGCCGCTATCGACAACACCACTCGGAAGTTGGTAGCGGACGGCAAGAAACCGATGTCCGTCGGGTTCTGGTTTTCGCTCGGACACTCGACCATCGTCTTCGTACTCGTCGCCCTCTTGGCTTTGGGTGTGCGGCAACTGGCCACCAGCCTTTCCGACGACAACTCCGATCTGGAGAAGTGGACCGGCTTGTTCGGCACAACCATTTCCGGAACGTTCCTGATCTTGATCGGCCTCCTGAATCTTTTCTCTCTCATCGGAATTCATCGGGTGTACACGAAGTACAAGGCAGGAACCTTCGACGAGGAACAACTCGAGAAGGAACTCGACAGCCGCGGCGCCCTGAACAAGATTCTGGGCCCGGTGATGAAGATGGTTCGCAAGCCCTGGCACATGTACCCGGTCGGTCTGCTGTTCGGATTGGGATTCGACACCGTCACCGAAGTCGGGCTGTTGGTGATCGCCGGCGGCGCGGCGGCGACAGGGCTCCCGTGGTATTCGATCCTCGTTCTGCCGATCCTCTTCTGCGCCGGGATGTCGCTTTTCGACTCGATCGACGGATCGTTCATGAATTTCGCCTACGGTTGGGCATTTGCTCAGCCGGTCCGAAAGATCTACTACAACATGGTGATCACCGGACTCTCGGTGGCAGTCGCCCTGCTGATCGGGTCCCAGGAAATCATCTCGATCTTCACCGACAAACTCGACATCCACGACGGGATTCTCGGCGCAATCGGGAACTTGGATCTCGGCGCGATGGGCTTCATCATCGTCGGACTCTTTGTTGTCACCTGGCTGATCGCCCTCCTCGTGTGGCGGTACGGCCGCATCGAAGAACGGTGGCAGGCTCAGTCCGGTGCAGCAGTAGCCCGACGAGCGACAGCAGACGAAGCGATGTGAGTTCGACTCGGTCTACGCAGAATCATGGGCCACCCGAAAGCGAATAGCTGATGTACGTCTCGCCCCATTTCAGGTACGCGCTCGACGTCGCCTGGCCGCGGATCTGGTCGTTCTGCCACTGGTAGACAGCGCGCCACGGAAATACGGAACTCACTTGTTCCAAGGTGTACTGCTCACGATGGCCCTGCGCGAATCGCTGTTCGAGATCTTCACGAGTGCGCGGCGGGAAATTGCTGATCAGGTAGGTCCGGCCGAGAGACTCGATGCGCCCTGGCGGCGCAAAGACATCAGCGCTGCGATAAGTGAAGGCCAGATACAGGTAGGCCGCCACCACAATCGTTGCCAGCGCTACCGCGCCGATCTTGATTGCACGTCGAAGCAGGGTCGGCATGGCTCACAGTACAATCCAATTCTCCTGTCGAGCACATTCAGTGCGTTTCCCACATTTATCGAAAGACGCATCCCGCGGAGTTGGCGAGATGCAATAGTGGAGTTCGAACGGGGTGAGCCCCGGCTAGGAGAAAACGGTGCGGATACGTCATGCGGTAGTGGGTGTGGCAATCACGGGACTTGTTCTTGCAGTGGCAGGCTGCGGTAGCGGCGACGGCGAAGCTGCCGAAGGACCAGGCATTGCCGTGGCGGCGGAAACCAAGCAAGTTCCCGACCGGGTGACCGTGCATCGACCTGGCCTCATCGACACCAGCATTTCCCCGTTCGACGTGCCTGCATGGCCAGGGCCGCACCCCTCCGAATTCCTCGAGCCCAACCCGCCGTCGGGTGAGAGCGGTGAGATCGCCGGCGACCAAGCTGCGGCAACGTACGCGGCCTCGCTCGACAACCCCGATGCACTATGGAATGTCGGTGGCACGGTGCAGTGGCTGGTTGTCGAGCCGATTCCCTGAAGGTCTTCCATCTAGGTCTCCGCTCTGACCGACTCCAGACGATCTTTGCGAGTTCAGTCCCGCGACAACGCTGCACAGAATTCACCGGGTTGATCGACATGCAACCGCAACCCACCGATCAGAGTGGAGCGAGATCCCTTCGACAGCCGTTTCGGGAGCGTGACCGAGAGCGGCCGATCGAAGTCTATGTCCACGACAGTGCCGTCGGGCCCCGGCAGAACCAAGCGATCGTCGACAATCACATTTGCTGTCTCACCGAACCTTCGGACCATGCTCGCCCGCGAAATCCGTGATCGGTCCACCTCGACTCGAATGCCCGTGCCGGAACGAAACACCACCGTTCGAGCCGAGACGAGATGCGGGTGCACGACGCGTCCGGCAAGCCAACCGCCAATCGCAATCAGCGACAACACCGTTGCAACGAGCAGCACGACGCGAAGCCACTGCCACGGCACCAGGAAGTGAATCGCCACGGCCTCGATCACACTCGCCGCAACAAATGCCACCGGTATCGACATTGTCCCCCTCGCGTAGCCGAAAGTCGCTGTATCACTGGAACCTCCGTCTCTCCGACCCGTCGAGAGCAACCACAGTGATCGGATCACGCCGTACCGCCTGACATGAGACGTGTTGCGACGCGCGCGACCACTTCACGTTGCGCTGAATCAGGCACCAGATCAGCGATCCCAACCGAGAATCCCACGCCTGCGGAGTCTCCGTCTGCGTACACATCGCCGAGCACCCCGTCCAGTGATTCCTCCAGTTCGTCCGACAAGTACGCGATCTCGTCTGCAACCTCGGCTACCTCGCGCCCAGCCAGAGCGGCGAAACGACGGTACAGATCGACAATTCTCTTCCGGTCGCCCTCGTCGGACAGCAATCGCGCAGCCGTGGAGAACAGTTCGTGTGGCGCTGCTCCCGAGATCGCCACCAATTCCCACATGTCGCGTTCGCGCTCGAACAAGCGTCGCACCGAACCCGTGGGGGACGACGCGATCAACTCGTCGAACGCCGACAGCAGCTCCATCGGAAGCGGCGAGACCACCCTCCCAGCACCTCGCGCCGTGAGCATTTCCTGGAGGCGCACTCGCTGGTCTGCGAGGACGCGCTGCTTCCGGTCTATCTCCGCGATCAGGGAGGAAAGATCTTCGGCGAAGTCGTCCGGTTCTCGTGCATCGATCGGCGTCGGTTCGATCATCGCGGCAATGGATCCGAGTGGAATGCCGGCGGCGGTGAGCCAACGAATGCGCATCAGCCTGACCAGATCGGGAAGTTCGTAAGTTCTGTAACCGTTGGACAGTCGTCTCGGCTCGGCCAGCAACCCCAGTCGGTGATAGTGCCGAACGGTCCGCGGAGTGGTGCCTGCCGCACTGGCCACGTCGCTGATTCGCATACGAACAGCATTAACTATGACGCTACGTCATAGTCAAGGCCCGGCATGTCGGGCCTTGAGGCATAAGGTCCTGTTCTTCCTGTGTGGAGTTTCGCAGACGAATTTCGCGGGTATTGATCACTTGCGGCGGCGATTTCCAGAGCGAGGGGTCAGCCGCGCAAGGTCTGCCCCCGGCTGTCACTCGCCGGGCGGCGGGCCGCCAAAACCAGCGGGCCGCCAGAAACTATCTGTGCCAGGCGATGATTTCGATGCAAACGACACGACTCGACACCATCCTGATTCTGATCGTCGGGACGGCAATCGGACTGAGCGTCTGGCTGGCTACGCAGGAACCATTCGCGTCGATCGGACTCGGAATCGCAACGGTAGTGATCTGCTGGATCTCTTGCTCGATGATCCATGGCTTCCCACACCGATCGACGAAGGACATGCGTCCGCGCGAGAACCAGGATCGCGAGTCACCGAAACGGCGCTGACCCCGCGTAGGGATGAGGCCAACCGTGGAGGCCCGGACACAGCGAAGTGAGTGGTTCACCTACCGCAGGTGAACCACTCACTTCGGTCAGAGGATCACACCTCGTCAGGTCGCCAGGTCGCGACGGCCCAGATCACAGCGACGTCGAGGGCGATGATCACGATCGACCACAGCGGGTAGTACGGCATCCACAGGAAATTCGCCACGATCGAAAGTGCCGCGATGACGAATGCCATCCCGCGGGCCCACGCCATGCCGACGAACAATCCCAGCGACACCGCGATGCCGATGATTCCGAGCACGATGTGGATCCAACCCCATGTCGTGACATCGAATTCGAAGGTGTAATTGACTCCGACGATCAGCAGATCGTTGTCCGCGAGAGCCGCGATGCCCTGCAGCAACGCGACGATTCCCGCGACGAAGAGCAGGCATGCTGCCGCCACCGTGGTCCCGATGGCAAAGCCTTGTCGGACAGGGTGGTTCGCATGAGATTGGTGCGGAGCAGTCATGACTTCCCCTTCTTCGGCGAAATAGCGTGAGAACAGTATTCAAAGGTTCACGCCGCCGGACATCACCCAGCAAGGATGAACAGCCGTCCAGCACTGCAATCAAATTTCATGGGAACATATGTTCGATTTCGGTGTACGGTGGAGTCTATGACCGCCACGATGCAACCGTCTCTGTTCGACAACGGTGACCTGGGCGTCTCTTTGGGCGATCTCGAGGGCACGGTGCAGAGACGTATCCTCACAGCCGGCGCATGGGTCGACCATCGCCCGGCCTGGCTGACCGGATCGGAGGCCGTGTTCGACAATCTGGAAGCTACGGTGCCGTGGCGTTCCGAACGGCGTCAGATGTACGACCGCGTTGTCGACGTCCCTCGTCTGGTGTGTTTCTACGCAGAGAATCAACCACTGCCGGACGCACTTCTCACCGAAGCCAAAGACGCGCTGAGCAGTCACTACTTCGACGAACTCGGTGAACCATTCGCCACGTCGGGTCTGTGTTTCTATCGCGACGGTTCCGACAGCGTTGCCTGGCACGGGGACGATACGGGACGAAGTCGCACCGAGGACACGATGGTGGCCATCCTGTCTCTCGGTGCGGCTCGCCCGCTCCTATTGCGCCCTCGTGGGGGCGGCGAATCCATCCGCTTCAATCTCGGACACGGAGATCTACTCGTCATGGGCGGATCCTGCCAACGCACGTGGGAACACTGTGTCCCGAAGAGTGCGCGGGCCCTCGGGCCGAGAATCAGCGTTCAATTCCGCACTCGCGGAGTTAGATAGCGTCGCGGAGTTCGTCTCGCAGCGCCTTCCGATTGAGCTTGCCGACGGCCGTCTTCGGTATGGATTCTGCGAAAACAACCCGACGCGGCTTCTTGTACGACGCCAGTCGCTCGCCGACGTGCGCGACCAATGATGCTTGCAGTACGTCGTTTTCGACGGTCCCGTCCTCGAGCACCACCACAGCCGTGACCGCCTCCACCCACTTGGCGTCGGCGGTACCCACCACGGCGACCTCACGGACAGACGGATGCGTCAGGAGTGCATCCTCGACTTCACGGGGGTAGACGTTGTATCCGCCGCTGATGATCATGTCCGAAGCTCGGTCCTTCAAGAACAAGAATCCTTCGGCGTCGAACTGACCGATGTCACGGGTGTGAACCCAGCCGTCTTCGGTGAAGGTGTCCGCATTCAGTTCCGGTGCATTGAAGTATCCGGCGATCGCCGATGGCGAGCGGATCACGATTTCACCCGGTTCTCCCTGGGGCACTTCGTTTCCCTCGCCGTCGAGCAGCCTGATCTCGACGTCGATGGCCGGCTGACCACAGGACAGCAGGCGATCTTCCGTGTGATCTTCGGGCCGTAAGACTGCAATACACAGCGGTGCCTCGGTCTGCCCGTAGTACTGGAGAAAACGGTGTTGCCCCCACGCCTGCATCGCCCGTTCGATGGTGGCCAGCGGCATCGGCGACGCACCGTAGATCACGGATTTCAGACTCGAGATGTCTGCGCTCGCAAAATCAGGGCGTTCGAGGAGCATCTGAATCATCGTCGGCACCAGATTGATTGCCGTAGCCCGATGCTCGGTTATCGAGTCCAAGAAGGTCGACGGGTCGAAACCGGGAAGGATGACGGTCTTACCGCCACGGAGCCAGAATGGAAGCACGAAGACACCGCTGGCGTGAATCAGTGATGCTGCGTGCAACATCGTGTCGTCCTGAGTCGCCGGAAGCAGATTGAGCAGAACATTGCGGCAGATTCCGGCGTAGCTGCGCTGAGTGTGCTGCGCGGCCTTCAGCGTTCCCGTGGTCCCGGAAGTGAACAGCGTCAGGATCACGTCGTCGGGATCTACCTCGACGTCCGGAGTGGCCGAAGACATGCCCTGTGCTCGATCCAACAGCGAAAGCTGCCCCTCCGCACCTGTTTCCAGCCCGACGAACGTCCGATCCGGGAACCTGGCGGACAGTTCAGCAGCTCGGCCGGCAAGGTCAGTACCGAAAACGACGTGCGAGGTGTCGGTGTCCTCGAGCATTCGTGCGTGCTCGTCGAGCGAGAGTCGCGAGTTGAGCGGAACCCTGTTGATGCCGGCTTTGACACACGCAA
Source organism: Rhodococcus sp. EPR-134 (assembly GCF_001647205.1). Classification (NCBI taxonomy): domain Bacteria; kingdom Bacillati; phylum Actinomycetota; class Actinomycetes; order Mycobacteriales; family Nocardiaceae; genus Rhodococcus; species Rhodococcus sp. EPR-134. The sequence goes on along the minus strand of NZ_LVCT01000793.1, from coordinate 9,223 downwards.
AATCGACAGGCACGCTGGCAAGAGAGTTGTTGACCAGCAACGCAACCCGTGCGCCACGCCCGATACCGAGCGCGATGAATGTATGCGCCAATCGGCTGCTGAGTTCGTCCACTTCCGTGAACGTCATCGATCGATCGCCGAAGACGACGGCTGTTCGCGGTCCGTGCTGTCGCGCACCACGGGCGATCAGATCTCGGGTTACGGGCATCATGGTTCAGTTTCCTCGTTCGAATTCGGGTTGTTCTCGAATCGGCCGTGCCGGCCGGCGCCCGCGGCGAACGCAGCAGCGCCGCGCACACCTTCGGCGATGACAATGGGATTTCCTGCGACCCCCTCGGCGCGCAGTGCTTCGGCAAGTGGTAGATCAAAAGATCGGTAGGCCGATGCGCGATCCGCGAGCATGCAGAGTTGTGGGAAAGCGGACAACTGGTGCGCAAGCTCCTTGGCTACCTGGAGTGACTGCCCCACTGGAACAACACGATTGGCCAGTCCGAAGGCCAACGCCTCCGAAGCGTCGACCGGGCGACCGGTCAAGATCATGTCGAGCGCTCGCCCCTGCCCGACGATTCGCGGCAGTCGCACGGTCCCGCCGTCGATGAGAGGAACTCCCCAGCGCCGGCAGAAGACTCCGAACACGGAATCCTCCTCGCAGATCCTCAGGTCCGCGAGCAATGAAAGCTCGAGCCCTCCGGCCACTGCGTATCCACTGACGGCGGCGATCAACGGTTTGGACAACACCAACCGACTCGGCCCCATCGGGCCGGTGCCGCCGCCTTCCGGATGCAACTCGTGCACGCGCGCGGGGTCGGAGACTGCGGTCAAATCCGCACCGGCACAAAATGTGCCGCCCGCACCCCACAGAATTGCCACCTTCTGACTCTCGTCCGACTCGAATTCCAGGAAGGCATCACGCAACTGCGCCGCCATCGGCCCGTCCACCGCATTCTTGCGATCAGGGCGATTCATCACGATGACAGTGACGCCACCGTCACGCTCCACATAGACATCGCCACCTGGTCGATCGGAGTCGGTCACGATATTTCCTCACTGCTCGCGGATAAGGTTTCCCGGTACCCACCATGCCACTTGTAACAGAATCTGTCAGGAGTTGTTCAAAAGTTGTTACAAACTGATCGAGGAATGTCCGCAACCCGAGTTGTGCTGGACCTCGCAACAGCGAGCCCGGACACCGAGTTCAGCACCGCTGTGCTGACCCGGGCCGGCGAGATCGTCGGCGTCAGCGCATCGAGCATTCGCGTGGCAACGGGCCGCCTGTGCCGAGAGAACAAACTGCGTCGTACCGCTCGTGGAACGTACGTCCTCAACCCGGACGGCATCCCCACCTACAGCGAGGTCGAGGGGTGGCGAACTCGTACCGATCGCATACGCCCCTGGGACGGCACCTGGATCGCCGTCGAGCACTCGGGGCTCAAACGAAGCGACCGCACTGCCGCCCGCCGGCACGATCAAGCGCTGCGACTGGCGGGTTTCGAGGAGTGGAAGCCCACACTCGCAGTCCGTCCGAACAATCTCCTCGGCGGCACGGACAGCGCCCGCCGCACTCTCCGCCGACTCGGCGCCGCCCCCGAATCGGCCGTCATGGAAATCGCTCACCTTGCCCCCGAGGATGATTCGACAATCCGCACACTCTGGAACTCGGAAGCACTGTTGGCCGACATCGCCGAGGCCCGTGAAGCACTCACACAGGCGCAAACACGCCTGGCGACAATGAATCGCGAGGAGGCGGCCCGCGAATCACTTGCTCTGGGCAGCGCGGTGATCGCGGTCATCGTGCGCAATCCGCTCCTTCCGGAAGAACTCGAACCGACACAGCCACTGCGCGAACTGATCTCGCACATGCTCGAGTACCAGGACGCATCTCGCGAACTGTGGCAGTCACTGCTCGAGTTCTGATCGATTTCTCCCAGAAGGTAATTCAGTATGTTGCACGGCCGCCGCTGGCGTCGTACACGGCGCCGGTCGAGTAACTTACCGCCGACGACGACAGCCAGGAGATCAGTTCGGCAATCTCGTCCGCCTTCCCCATCCGTGCCATCGGCGTCAAAGACTGCGAACGGGCGAGGATGGCCGGATCGGTGCCGGCATTCATAGGACTTTCCACGGCCGCCGGAGCTATCGCGTTGACCAGCACACCGGTGGTGGCGACCTCTTTGCCGAGTGATTTCGTCAGCGCGACGACGGCCGCTTTGGACGCGGAATATGCACTCTGATTCGGGTTTCCGTCCTTGGCCGCAATACTTGCGAGGTTGACAACCCTCCCCCACCCCGACGCAACCATCCCCGGCACGAACGCCCGGCACATCAGGAATGTCCCTTCGACGTTGATGCGGAACGTACGCTGCCAAACCGCGAGGTCGACGTCGACGAGTGGCGCTGATGGTCCTACGATTCCCGCACTGTTGATCAGGATGTCGACTCTGCCGAGCCTGGTTCGAAGCGCATCGACTGCTGTCGGATCACTCACGTCGAGTTGTTCGTCCGCGCCTTCGGCAAGATCTGCCGTTACCACCCGAACCCCCTTCTCCGTCAACAGCTTTGCACTGGCGGCGCCGATTCCGCTCGCACCGCCGGTAACGAGCGCGGTGACACCCTCCGGGTAACCCTGCATCGCATTCACTCCTGAGTTTCTGTGCGCTTCGCACTCAATTTATGTTGCAAACAGGCATAATTGCCGTCACACTGTGTAGAAATTCTGAATATATGGCGTTTGTTGTCAACGTCAAATACCTGGAGGCCTTGCCGATGGAAACCCGCTGGTTGCACGCGTTTGTCGCGGTTGCGGAAGAACTTCACTTCGGGCGGGCCGCATCACGGCTCCAGATGGCCCAGTCGCCGCTCAGCCAGATGATCCGAAAGCTCGAAAAGGACATCGGCGTCAAGTTGTTCGAACGAAGCACTCGCAGCGTCGCACTCACATCCGGCGGACATGCCTTTCTCCCCCACGCCTATCGCGTCATCGAGAACATGGAGACGGCACGACACGCTACGCGCGCGTCGTCGGGAGGCGTCTACGGACGAGTCACAATCGGGTTCACCGGAGTGCTCAACTATCAAGCACTTCCGCCACTGACACGCGCGTTGCGTCAGCGTTATCCGGAAGTCGAACTGACACTCCTCGGCCGGATCATGACGCGCGACGCGGTCATCCAACTCGAGAGCGGCGCCCTCGATCTCGCCTTCGTCGGACTACCCGTGGAATCCGCATCACTGTCTACCCGACTCATCCGACGGGAGGCGTTCGGCGCCGTACTTCCGATCGACCATCCCCTTGCCGAGAGGGACGCGATCGATCTCCGCGAATTGGCCGACGACGGATTCGTGACCACCCCGCTCTCGGCCGGCTCGGCCCTCCAGGAAACCGCGATGCGCGCCTGCATGAACGCAGACTTCAGGCCTCGCGTCGTCCAGGAGATCACCGATCCGTACATGATCCTCATGCTCGTTGCCGCTGGCGTCGGTGTAGCGCTGATGACGTCCGGCATGGCTGCTATCACCCCACCTGGCAGTGTGTTCGTCCCACTCACCGGCGAGCCGACGTTCATGAATCACGGAATTGCCTGGTCACCCCGGCATATGACCGATGCACTCGCCGTCGCACTGGAGACGTCCGAGGAGATTCTGCCGACGCCGGACATTGAGACCAAAAACGTCATTATCTGAGACTCATTTAGTGTTGGACGCGCCATAGTCCTTCGTGGCACTGTCGTCTCAGCCGCCGGAAGGTGAGGGACGTCACCGATGCGTGGTGCATCACCAAACGTGCCGCCACGGCCGGCCCATCGGGACGAAAGGACTTCACATGGCACCACCGATCACCTCCACCGGTTCCACGCACTCCACTGCGGAGCACCCGAATTCGAATGCGCGCCGCGCCGCCGTTTCGGGCTTCCTCGGCAGCACCCTCGAGTACTACGACTTCTTCATCTACGGCTCCGCAGCCGCGCTCGTGTTCCCCAAGATCTTCTTTCCTGGCGGCGGCTCGACGGCAACGCTGCTCTCGATCAGCACTCTGGGCGTGGCCTACGTCGCCCGCCCACTCGGCGCGGTGCTGTGGGGACACCTCGGCGATCGGTACGGACGCAAGAACGCGCTTCTCGCCTGCCTGCTCCTCATGGGTGTTGCGACGGTCATCGTCGGTTGCCTGCCGACCTACGACCAGATCGGCATCGCCGCGCCGATCATTCTCGTCTTGCTTCGCCTACTTCAAGGGCTCTCTGCCGGCGGTGAATCACCCGGATCTTCCGCACTGACGCTCGAACACGCGCCGGATCACCGTCGTTCGTTCTTCACCTCGTTCACCATGAGCGGGATCATGTTCGGCATCGTCGTCTCCAGCCTGGTATTCATCCCAGTGGCGAGCCTGCCCGACGAAGACCTCTACTCGTGGGGTTGGCGAGTTCCCTTCTGGCTCAGCATCATCGTGACCGTCGTCGCGCTGTGGCTACGTCGCGCCCTGGATGAACCCGAGGTATTCGAAGAACTCAAGGAACAGGACGAGACGGCCGGAATTCCCGTCGTCGAGATGTTCCGCTCGCACTGGCGCACCGTGATCCGTATCAGCATGAGCTCGACCTTCGCGATGATCAACACCATCGTCAACGTCTTCGCCCTGGCGTACGCCGTCGAATCCGGCTTCGAACGCTCCACGATGCTGTGGGCTATCGCGACCGCCAATTTTGTTGCCGTACTGACTCAGCCGCTGTTCGGCATCCTCTCGGATCGCTACGGACGCAAGCCCATCTTCGTCGTCGGCGCGATCGGAGCCGGCCTGATGATCTTCGTCTTCTTCCATTCGATCGGAACCCAAAGCGTCCCCATGGTCTTCGCTTCGGGAATCGTCATGATCGGAATCTTCTACGCGATGCCCAACGGCACGTACCCGGCGTACTTCCCGGAGCAGTTCCCCGCGAAGGTCCGATACACCGGAATGGCCGTCAGCCTCATGCTCGGACTCCTTGTTGCCGGCTTCACACCGGCTATCGCTCAGGCGATATCAGCCGGAGACAAGAGCAACTGGACACCGGTTGCCTGGATGTGCCTGGGCTTCGCCGTCGTCTCCGCCATCGCGGCAATGACCGGACCGGAAACGTACCGCACGCCCACAGCAGAACTGGGCCAACCGAAGCCGAGCCTGCCAACCAAGCAGGACTCGGAGCTCACCAGCAACAACGCTTGACCGGACCGGCCCCTCGCGCTGAATTGCCGCGAGGGGCCGTCCCCACTTATGCAGGAGAATGTCATGACTACCGAATTCACACGTCACCGAATCGGCCTTGTCGGAGCCGGGATCTCGACTTCCCTCTCGCCGGCGCTGCATTCGCACGAAGCATCAGCACTCGGACTCGACGATTACAGCTACGAACTGGTAGACCTCGAGAACCTGACGGTCTCGGTCGAAAAGACCGGCGAGGTGGTGCGGAGCGCCGTCGCAGCCGGCTTCACCGGACTGAACATCACCCATCCGTGCAAGCAGGTTGTCGTGGACGCACTCGACGAACTGTCCGACAATGCCCGACTGCTCGGTGCTGTCAACACGATTGTCGTCCACAACGGCCTTCTGATCGGCCACAACACCGATCACAGTGGATTCCTCACAGCACTGCAGCGCGGTTTGCCCGACGCCGCCCTGGACCGAGTGGTGCTTGCCGGGGCAGGAGGGGCGGGTTCCGCCGTGGCGTACGCACTCGCCGCCGCCGGTACCACGGATCTTCGCATCGCAGATATTGATCCCAATCGCGCTGCCGATGTGTGTTCTCGCGTCGCCTCGGCCTTTCCTGCCACGCGCACAACGGCTTTGGCGATCGATGAGATCGCCGTCAACCTGACGACGTGCGACGGCGTCGTCAACGCATCTCCGATCGGGATGGTCGGCCATCCCGGAACTCCGTTCGACCCCGCGGCGCTCCACGCGGGCTTGTGGGTCGCGGACATCGTCTATCGACCGATGCGCACCGAATTGCTCGACGCTGCAATTACTCTCGGATGTCGAGTCCTCGACGGTGGCCAGATGCTGGTGGCTCAAGCCTCTGACACCTTCACACTCCTGACGGGTGTCGAAGCCGATACGGATCGCATGCGCAGCCATCTGAGCGAGCTGCTCTCCGAGACGGCACGCGCATGAGCACAACCGAACACCTACTTTCTCGCGAAGTACCAGGAGCACTGATGAACGTGACTGCGCCGTTCGCCGAACCTCTCGACATGGGCAGCGTCCGCCTCCGGAACCGGTTCGTGTCCGCCCCGATGGAACGCAACTACTGCGAAGTCGACGGCACCATGACGGACGAGTACATCGCGTACCTCGCCCGCCGCGCCGAAGGTGGTGCTGCACTGATCTTCACCGAAGCGAGCTACGTGCGTGCCGACGGCAAGGGACGCATCCGGCAGATGGGCGTCGACGTCGACGAACGGATTCCCGGCATCAAGAAGATGGCCGACGCGATCCACGCTCACGGCGCCCTCGTCGGAGTCGAACTCAACCACGGTGGACGTACGGCGCAAGGTTCTGTCAGCGGGTTTGTTCCCGTTGCCCCGACACCGATTCCGTGTTTGGTTGTCGGCGGCGAGATGCCAGAACAACTCGACGGCGACGACATCGAGCACATCATCGAATGTTTCGGTGAAGCCGCGGCACGCTGCCAGCAGGCCGGCGTCGACGTCATCTCCCTGCACGGTGGCCACGGGTATCTGATCCACCAGTTCCTCTCCCCTGCTTACAATCACCGCGACGACGAGTGGGCCGACCCCACCTTGTTCGTCAACAAGGTCATCGCCTCCGTCCACGAGCACGCACCGGGAATCACTCTGGGACTCCGATTCTCAGCCTTCGAAGGCATCGACGGCGGACTCGACGCCGAGATGACTCGCGCTCGCATCGGCGCCATCGACACCGACCGACTCGATTTCCTCGACGTCTCGGCCGGCAACTACGAAGCGGGACAGTGGATCATCCAGCCCGGTGAATGGTCGCGCGGTCTCCTCGCGCCGTACTCCGAGCAGTACCAGCGCGACTTCGACATCCCGGTGGGAGTGGCCGGACGCATCACGTCGCCGGAGATCGCTGCGCGGATCATCGAATCCGGGCAGGCGAACTTCGTCAGCATGGCTCGTACGCTGCACGCAGATCCGGACTTCCCGAATCGTGCCATCGACGGTGGCCGGTACCGCCCTTGCATTGCCTGCAACTACTGCATCGACAGCCTGGCCGCCGGCCCCATTCCCTGCTCCGTCAACCCGTGGGTCGGCCGCGAATTGGATCAGCCTACCAAGCCGGCTGATGCCACCGTGCGGGTCGCCGTCATCGGTGCCGGGCCGTCGGGAATGGCCGCTGCCCGCGACCTCGCACTTGCCGGTCACCGCGTCGACCTGTACGACGAGCGACCCAGCCTCGGTGGCGACTTCGCTCTGGCATCGAAGCTGCACGAGTATCCCGAATATGGACGGATCGTGGACTGGTACGCCGCGGAACTGGCCGAACTCGGGGTGCAGTGCCACACCTCGACCAGAGCTGACGCAGCATTGCTCGCAAACAGCGACTTCGACGCGATCGTTCTTGCTGCCGGTGGGCACGGTCCCGTGACTGACCTCCCCGGCGCGCAGACCCGAACCGTCCGTGACGTTCGCGAGTTCCTTGTTTCCGGAGATCCGGCCCCCGAGGCAATCACCATTTTCGGCGCCGACCGCGAGGCTGCTGCCGTCGCAGACGATCTGCTCCAGAAGGGCACCCAGGTCGTCATGATCGGGCCGCAGGAAACCATCGCGCACGACGTCGGCCGACGCGGCAAGATCGTGCTGCTGCCGCGCCTGGCCGCAAGTGAGAACCTCACGACCTACCTGAGCTCGATCGTCACCAAAGTCGACGCCGATCGGGTCATGATCTCGACAGGCGGTGTACTGAGCGAAGTCGACGCCCCCGGCGAGCTGCTGATCTCACAGGGCGTCGAGCCGCGCTCGGAGCTTCTGTCCGAACTACGTTCACTGGCACCACGACTCGGGGTCCATACCGTCGGTGATGCGAGCGGAGACGGCGGATCCATCCATGCCGCACTCGTGACCGCAGCCGACGTTGCCGTCACCATCACCGCCGCCGCTGCGGCCCCTCAGGAGGTTCACGCATGAGCGCACACACAGCCGCACCGGTGGCACCTGCGTTGCCACCCATCGGACTCGGAACCTGGCCACTGGTCGGTGCCGACGCCACGAAGTCGGTACTCTCCGGAATCGAGGCCGGGTACCGCCTCATCGACACCGCCGCGATCTACGGCAACGAGGACGCCGTCGGCGTAGCGTTGGCGGAGTCTGCTCTACCGCGAGAAGAACTGTTCGTCACCACCAAACTTCGTGGAAACGAACAGGTTTCCGGTGACATCCGCGGAGCGCTCGAGCAGAGCCTGGAACGACTGGGACTGGATCAACTCGATCTGTTCCTGATCCACTGGCCACTCCCGCGAATCGATCGCTATGTCGCGTCGTTCGAGTCGATGCTGGCCTGCCGCGACGCCGGACTGGTTCGGTACGTGGGTGTGTCGAACTTCCTGGAGCTCCACCTGCGCCGCGTCGTCGCCGAAACCGGCGAGGCACCGGCAGTCAACCAGATTCAGATGGACCCGTCGCTCGCTCGGATCCCGGTTCGCCGCGCAAACGACGAACTTGGCATCTTCACTCAGTCGTGGAGTCCGCTCGGCCGGGGTGACGTGCTCGACAACGCCGTGGTCGGGGAGATCGCCGGTCGAATCGGTTGCACACCAGCTCAAGTGGTGCTCGCATGGCACGTCGCGCAGGGTGTGGTTCCGGTCGCGCGATCAGCGAACCCGACGCGTCAGGCCGAGAACCTGGCAGCACTCGACGTCACCCTATCCGGCGAGGACATCGAAGCACTGAACAGTCTCGACCGCGGCGAGTCTGCCGCGCGGGACGTCGAAGCAGAGGAACATTTCTGATGACGTTGAAAGTCGGAATCGTCGGCTGCGGCAAGATCGCCGGCAACCATGCCCGCGCGCTGCAACAAGTCCCCGGTGTCGAGGTGATCGGCTGCTGCGATCCCGATCTCGGACGCGCCCAGGAGTTCGCGGCAGCGCACGGCATTCCCGCAGCCGTGAGTTCAGTGGAGCAACTTCTCGCCCTCGGACTCGACGCCTGCACCGTTTGCACGCCGCACCCGGTACATGAAGAGGTAGTCGTGGCCGCTGCCGAAGCGGGTGTA
>NZ_LVCT01000792.1:0-8607 GCF_001647205.1 Rhodococcus sp. EPR-134 | reverse complement strand
TTCCAACGCCGATTCTGGCCGGCAGCACGTCGGATCCGCGACGCCATCGACAACGGGCGGATCGGACTACCCATGCTCGGTGAGGCGTCGGTGATCCTGCACCGCCCATCGAGTTACTACTCGGCCGACGCCTGGCGCGGACGCTGGGACACCGACGGCGGTGGCGTGCTCATGACACAGGCCGTGCACCAGATCGACATGCTGGCCTGGTTCATGGGCGAAGCCGTCTCGGTCAGCGGCTTCATCCGCACCCACACCCACGGTGAGCACATCGAGACGGAAGACAGCGCGTCAGCAGTGATTTCCTTTGCCTCGGGTGGCACCGCAACCGTCACAGCGACAACGGGTGCCAATCACAACCTGGGCAACCGCGTCACGGTGATCGGGCGCACCGGTGCCATCGCCAGTGTCCTCGAGTTCCCCGAAGGGCACGAGGGTGTCAACGAAATCTGGACGGTGCCGGGCGAAGTGGAGTTCCGGGCGCCGTACTCCGCCGACATCGACGCCAATCTCGATGTGGGAGCGGTCAATGCGGCACTGACCGACTTCCACACCCTGCAGGTTCAGGACTTCGCCGACGCGGTCCTGACCGGGCGCGAACCCGCCGTCACCGGTCGAGACGCGCGCGCGTCACTTGCCATCATCGCCGCAATCTACGAATCGTCACGAACGGGCAAGGTTGTCGAGCTGACATCGACACCGACCCTCGCAACAACTGCCAAGGAGCAGAAATGAGTAGCAGTACCCCCCTCACCTACGACGTGGTTGTCGTGGGCTCCGGCGCAGGCGGGCTTTCCACAGCAATTGCCGCAGCACATGGCGGCGCGTCGGTACTCGTTGTCGAGAAGGCCGACACCTGCGGCGGCGCAACGGCCTGGTCGGGCGGGTGGATGTGGACCCCACGCAACATGTTTGCCATCGCCGACGGGGTTGTCGAGGATCGTTCGGCGCCGCGGACGTATCTGGAAAACCGACTCGGCGACAACTTCGACGCCGCCAAGGTCGATGCACTCCTCGACGGCGCCCCGGAGATGGTCGAGTTCTTCGAACGCAAGACTGCTCTGAAGTTCGTGCCCGGAGCCAAGATCGCCGATATTCACGGTGACACACCGGGCGCCGGCACGGGTCACCGTTCCGTCGGACCGAAACCGGTGAGTCTGCGAAAGCTCGGACCAGATGTCGCGGCGCTACTGCGTCGGCAGCTGTACGAAACGTCGTTCCTCGGTATGGGCATCATGGCCGGGCCCGACCTGCAGGCTTTCCTGCACTCGACCCGCTCACCAAAAGCCTTTGTGCACTGTGGTGTTCGGGTGACAAAGCACATGTTCGATCTCGCCACCAAGCGTCGTGGCCAGCAACTCGTCAACGGCACCGCGCTTGTCGGCATGATGCTTCGCTCAGCGCTCGATCTCGGCGTCGAGTTTCGGGTGAAGACGTCCGCGACCGCGTTGCAGACCGATGACGACGGCCGCGTTGTCGGCGTCCGCCTCGAAAGTCCGGACGGCGCGTACTCGGTAACTGCCCGACGTGGTGTCGTACTCGCCACCGGCGGCTTCGCACAGGACATCGACCGACGACGCGAACTGTTCCCGCGCACCCCCACCGGCAACGAGCACTGGTCACTCACCCCGAAGACAACCACCGGCGACGGCATCACCCTCGGCGAATCCGTGGGTGGTAGCCTCGACCGCACCCTCGCCTCCCCCGTCGCGTACTGCCCCGTCTCCATCGTTCGCTACCGCAACGGCAAGGAAGGTGTGTTCCCGCACATCCTCGATCGCGGAAAGCCCGGTGTCATCGGAGTTCTCGCGAACGGCAAGCGGTTTGTCAACGAAGCACTCGGCTATCACGACTACACACTCGCGATGGTCGAGCAGGTTCCCGAGGGCGAAGAGGTGTGCTCGTGGTTGATTGCCGATCAACAGTATGTGCGATACCTCCCGCTGGGCATGGCGAAGCCCTTGCCGATCCCGATCCAGCCGTACCTGCGCTCGGGGTACCTCACGCGTGGGCGCACTCTTCGGGACTTGGCCGAGAAGATCGGCGTCGACCCCGTGCAGTTGGAGAAAACCGTCGCAGCTTTCAATATCGGGGCCGTGGGCGGTGAAGACCCCGAGTTCGGTCGCGGTACAACACCGTTCAACCGAGGTTCCGGAGATGCTTCCAATCCGTGGCCGAACCCGTCGCTCGCGCCCTTGCAGAAGGGCCCGTACTACGCGGTGAAAGTCGTGCCAGGGAGTTTCGGCACCTTCGCCGGACTGGTCACGGACTCGTCGTCGCATGTGCTCGACGACAACGACCGCCCCATCGAGGGGTTGCTCGCCGTCGGCGTCGATCAGGCGAGCGTGATGGGCGGGCACTACCCGTCCGGGGGCATCAACCTCGGACCGGCCATGACATTCGGTTACCTGGCCGGCCGGGAACTGGCCGGAGCCGAGACAGTTGGAGCGCACGCATGACACTCTCACTCGGACTGGCAGCCCTCACAGTGCTCGACACCGCACCGATGCAGCACGTCGACTTAGCTGAAAAGCACGGCTTCGACACCATCGGTATCCGTCTGATGCCCGCGGCACCAGGTACGACGGCCTACCCTCTGCACGAGGACAAGCAGTCGTTGGACGAACTGGTGCGTCGACTGGGCGATTCACCGGTCGAGGTATTCGACCTCGAAATCATCCGTCTTGCAGCCGACTTCGACCCCACCGACTACGCTCCGCTGCTCGAAGCCGGAGCACAGCTCGGAGCCAAAGCCGTTCTGGTGGGCGGCGACGACCGCGACCGCGCTCGGCTCACGGACTCCTATGCCCGCCTCGCTGAACTGTGCGCGAACTACGGCATCGTCGCTTCCCTCGAGTTCATGCCGTGGACTGCGGTGCCCGATGCACGTGCGGCCATCGAGATCGTCTCGGCGGCAGACGGTCCGGCTCGTAGTGTCCTGGTCGACGCATTGCACACCGACCGCTCGGCGACAACGCTCGAGGATCTTGCGTCCATCCCGCGCGAGTGGTTGCACTACGCCCAGATGTGCGACGGTTCGACCCCCGCTCCCACTGGGGACGCAGAGCTGATCCGTCAGGCCCGCGAGGAGCGTCTGGTGCCCGGCACCGGCGGCATAGCCCTGGCCGACATCTGGTCGACTTTGCCTGCCGGACTGCCGGTCAGCATCGAACTGCCCAACGAGCCACTGCGCCGCGCCGTCGGCACCGACGCCTGGCTGGAGCACCTGGTCGAGGCCACGCGAGAAGTGTTGGCCTAGCGGCCCTGTGCGCCTTTTTGGTAGTTGGCGCTACCAAATAGGCGCACGGGGGCGTCAGCCCCTCCGAGCCGCAACGGCCTGCGCCAGACGGTCCAACTGCGCTGCGGTGGTGGACCAGTCGATGCACGCGTCGGTGATCGACTGGCCGTAGGTGAGCTCGTCCGCCTTGCCCAAGGTCAGGTCCTGACGGCCGGCCTCGATGAAACTCTCCAACATGACGCCGGCGATTCCCTGCTCGCCCTCGGTCAGACGTCGGGCAATGTCGTCGAGCACGATGACCTGACGCTCATGGTCCTTGCTGCTGTTACCGTGGCTCGCGTCGATGACCACGCGCTCGGGCAGGTTCGACTTACGCAGGCGGGCAAGGGTGTCCGCGACTGTCTCGGCATCGTAGTTCGGTCCGTCGCTACCGCCACGAAGAATGACATGGCAGTCGGGGTTGCCCGCGGTACGGATCAAGGCAGCCTGGCCGTCGAGGTCCGTTCCGGGGAACACGTGGCTCGCTGCCGCGGCGCGGGTGCCGTCGACGGCTACCTGCACGTCACCTTCGGTGGAGTTCTTGATACCGACGGGCATGGACAGCGCGCTGCACAGCTGACGGTGAACCTGACTGGCGGCGGTCCGGGCGCCGATCGCACCGTAGCTGACCAGGTCGGCAATGTACTGAGGCATGATCGGATCAAGGAACTCGCAGCCGACTGGCAGGCCCAGGCTCGACACGTCGAGAAGCAACTTGCGGCCGATACCGAGCCCGGTGTTGATGTCGAACGTGCCGTCGAGGTGGGGGTCGTTGAGCAGGCCCTTCCACCCGAGTGTGGTGCGCGGCTTTTCGAAGTAGACGCGCATGACGATGTGCAGATCGTCCCGCAGTTCGTCGGCCTTGGCGGCCAACCGGCGGGCGTAGTCCATCGCCGCTTCCGGATCGTGCACAGAGCACGGACCGACTACGACGATCAAACGATCGTCGTCACCGTTGAGGATGTTGATGGTGTCGGCCCGACCGGTGCGCACAGTGGCGGCGGCGACCTCGTCCGGAGCGTGCTGAGCACGAACAGTCGCCGGTGACACGAGCGGACTGATACTCACAGTGCGCTGATCGTCGAGGCTGTCCGAAGCTGTGGTGGTGTCGATGGTGACAGTCATGGGGTTTTCGGTTTCCTGTTCTCAGGCCGACCCCAGAGATGAAGAGAAACTCCAGCGAGCCGGTCTGTAGTCCGGCTCTTGGGTGGAGGTTGTCAGCGCGTGGTTACGCCGGCAGGCCCACCCGGGGCCGGCCTGCTAAACCAGAAATAGACGCGCTGCATGTCGGCCACGATACCTCGAGTTCGGATCAGATGGGCGCGCCCCTCCACGACGAGCCGAATCCGAGGGGAGCGTCCCGTGGCACGAGTCCGTGACGAATGGCCAAATCCGCTGAGCGATTGGCGCTTTCGAGCAAGGCTCCGGCTACGGAATTCGAATACGTTGGTCAGGCACCTGCCAATGCCCGGAACATCAGATGGAGCTGCGCCTTCTCATGCCTGTGATCGAATCGACCGAAACCTTCCACCCGACGGTGTCCCCTTTTGCGACCGATACCCCCTTGCAGTCGACAAGAGATGTGGACGGCGAGTTCACCCGTCTGATCGATTCCTTGACACGACGCGGATTCCTGGCCGGTGCGGCGGCGCTCGGTGCACTAGGCGCGCTCTCTGCATGTTCGAGCGAATCCAGCGGCACCGAAGCCTCGGACGAGTGGGTCGACATCGTCGTCGCGGACCAGGCCTACCGCCTGCCGCGGGACCCCAAGCGTGTCGTGGTGCTCGAAGCTCGAGGCGCCCTCGATTTTGCACTACTTGCCGAGTACCCGATCGTCGCGACCAATTGGGATCCGAAGTCTCAACTCATGCGCCAGGTACCCGCCGGCGCGGCTCGCCTCGGTGGGACGAACAACGAACCGAATGCCGAATCGATACTGAGCCACGACCCCGATCTTTTGGTCGTCGGGAAAGGCTGGTGGAATTACTACCAGGACAAGGGCCTGCTCGGCACTGACATCGCACCGGTGCTCGTCGTCGACGAGGGCACGACGGGCTCGTCGTGGAAGCAGGCCATGACCGCGCAGCTCACGGCTCTCGATCGCCGCGAAGTCGCCGAACGCGTCATCGCCCGATACAACGCCGAACTTGCACAAGCGCGGGCCAAGATCGGTGGTCTCCTCGAAGGCAAGTCGATTGCGATCGCCGGCGCAGACAGCGGTCAGATCTGGCTGCAGAACAACACGTTCGCCGTCTCGGTTGCGCAGGACCTCGGCTTGAACGTCTTGACCGACGCTGCCCATGCCGCACCTGATCGGAAGGATTCGACTTTCTACAGCCTCGAGGAGCTTGCGATCTTCGACCAGGCCGACTTCGTCTTGCTACAGAACCCCGACGCTGTGGAAGCCGAGTCGCCCACGTGGAAACGAGTCCGCGCTGTCCAGGACGGCCATGTCGGGCATCTGCGATACGACCTCAACAACGGCCTCGCTCTGACTGCGATGGCCCTGGCCGCTGATATCGCCGAGCAGGTACAGGTCATGCGCTGACGTCTTCGGTATCGCCTTCCGAATCAGAAATCAACCGGATTCTCTGTCATACGAACAGTCGATACTGACTCACTCGGAAACGGATTATGTTGTCACCTGCCCGTGCTCTTCGCACGTCAGAGGGTGTTTCTCCGAACGCCCTGTTTCTCCGAACGCTAGGTGACCAATGACGCAGAACCCGTACTACGGCCAGCAACAACCGGTCGGCCCTCCGCCGGACAACAATCTGGTCTGGGCGATTCTCGTGACAGTGTTCTGCTGCCTCCCGCTCGGCATCGTCTCGATCGTCAAATCAAGCCAGGTCAACACTTTGTGGGCGCAAGGTCAGTTCGACGCTGCGCGAAAATCAGCTGACGATGCCAAGAAGTTCGCCTTGTGGTCAGTCGGCGCAGGTGTTGCCGTCGCTGTTCTGTACTTCCTTTTTGTCGTCGTCCTTGCCGGATCGAGTTCCCTGTGACCGCCGACGCCGACCGGCGACACTGATCGACGGCCAAACACCGAACTGCAATGACACCGAATTGTGGTGACACCGAGAACGATGACATATCACGACTCGCCGCACTGAAGGCGCCAGCGGCAGTTGCGTTCACGGCAATTGCGCTGTGCGGCTTCATCTCCTGGAGTGACCCCACCACACCTGGTGGGGTCATTCCCGTTTGTCCGACCAAAGCGCTGTTCAACGTCAATTGTCCCGGTTGCGGTAGCACTCGGATGGTGTACAGCCTCATCCACGGCGATTTCGGTGCAGCGATGCGTTTCAATGCCTTTGGCCTCGTGATGCTGCTTGCACTGGCGTTCACGTACGTCTCGTGGACGACCGCCCGCACCCGTGGAAGACCCGTCGTGCTCTGGCATCAGTTGCGCTGGTCACCGGCTGTGATCTTGACACTCGTGTTGATCTGGACGACGGTCCGCATAGCCCCGATCCCGATATTTGCCGGTCTCCGCGTCTAGGCCGGATCTCCTCACGCGTCCAAACGGAATACACCTCGCACCTGGCGTACGCCGTTGATCTGCACCTCGACGGCATGTTCGCCGGCGTAGTACTTCCGGGTGCTGATCGGTTTGAAGGAATGCCTCTTCGCGATACGGGCCGGCACCCCGGGTTCCAGCGTTCGTGTTGTCAGTTTGAAGACCTTGGGCGTCGTCTGCCCGTTGGCCTTCACGTGGTGGACGATGTAATCGATCACGACGGTGACGGACTCGCTGCCATTGTTCGTGACGGCGAAGTCGAAGGTGAGTTCTCCACCCGCATCAACTGTTTCGCGGTCGATGACGAACCCCTCGACCACGACGTCGGTGGGCGGCGAGAACCCCAAGAGGGACAGAGCATCTGGATCGCCGGCCTTGATCAACGTCCGCAATGCATGTTTGACGATTTTCAGTGTGTTGGCATCCGGTGTCTGCAGCCAACGCTTCGCAGTCGATACTGCGAGCGCAGCGTCAGCACGACTGAGATCGTTGAGATGGTTTGCGACCGAACGTCGTACATATTCCGAATCATCCCGATACAGCTCGTCGAGAATGACGATTGTCGACTCGGGACGCGCCGTCAATTCTTTCACTCGTCTTCCCCAGGGCAAACGAGTACGAGTGCCTTCGGTCGCCAAGCGCCGGACGTGTTCGTCTTCATGGCCGGTCCAGGTGAGTGCGATCGCCAGCGAACGGTCAAGGTTCGTTTCGAGAAATGAGCGAATTGCGAATTCGGCCGTCAGACGCGACGTCAACTCGGCAAGCAGAGCCATTCCCTCGTCGAAATCCGACTCGGAGCCACTTCGTGTCGCCGTGACGGCGACGGCTTCGGTCACCGGCCAGATCATCCAACCGGTGAAGGTCTCTTCTGAAAGCGCACGGCGGATGATCTCGGCGAAGGCCGGAAGATCTCGAGACAGTTCGGCAGTCATCGCGTCCCGCACAACGCGCGTACGTTCGCCGAGACTCATACCGTCGAATTCGGATGTACTACCCCGAACGAGGGCGAGGCGTGTGTGACCGGAGGCTCGCTCTAGACAGCCTGCCAGATCGGCGACGACGGATTTCCCGAGCAGTTCGTCAGCGGTGGGCATCAGGGGCACACCGTGAGAGCGGAAATCCGATCACCGTCGAGAGTGAAATGGTGATGTAACTGGACGGGGCTTCCGGGAAAATCACCCTCGACCTTCACCGACACGACAACGGCCGAGCCTGGGGTGTTGACCGACTCGATCTTCTGGGTGAAGGTGAACGCCGTCGACACGGCGGACTTCCACGCCACGATTTCTTCGATCCCGACATACGTCCGGCCGTCGTCACGAACCACTGCGTCTTCGGTGAAAACGCCGCGGACGTCGCCGCCGTCGAAATACGCGCGCGCTGCGCCTGGCACCTTCGCTGAGTCGATCATTCGCGAAGAGTACTGCTGGGGTCCGACAGGTTCGGCGAACTCACTGCCCGAGCAGACGCCGCCAACTGAATCTCCATCAACAGCCTGGCCGACGGCTCGGAGAGGTCGGTATCCGTGATCTCCTCGACCCTCTTGATCCGATATCTGAGGGTGTTCGGGTGAATCCGAAGCTGCTCGGATGCACGTCGGACATCGCCCGAATGTGCGAGGTAAACGGAGATGCTTTCGCGCATGTTCGACCCGTTGCGTCTGTCGTAAACGTCCAGGGCGTCGACTCTCGGATCGTGCAGTTGCTCGTCGGCCGCAATGGTGTCCATGATTTCGCCCAGCAGCACCGGTGTGCGCGAGTCCGCGAGGGTGGTCACACGAACATCCCCCGACGTTCCGTCCAAGACCCGA
>NZ_LVCT01000791.1:0-19040 GCF_001647205.1 Rhodococcus sp. EPR-134 | reverse complement strand
CAGCCCACCGTTTCCGATACTCGCCACTCCGACCACCATCGCCGGTCCGGACATCGGGATGGTCAACGAGGCCGCGAGCGAAGGAACGTCGACACCGCCGCCGCGAACCCCGAGCAACCGCTGAATCTGTATCGCCTCGTTACTCGGCGCGTCTCGGATGCGCGAAATCAGCCGAGCAGCAACGGCCGCGGCACCGCGGAGCACGCTGTCGGCATCGCCGGCAATGGGAACCGGGCCTTCCTGCACCCAGATCGTGCCGAGAAGATCAGAGCTGAAACCGCTCTCCCCCTTGACATTGTCGGATATTCTCCGAATCGGAACCACCAACCGTCGCCTGATCGCGAGGTCTTCGTGCGCAGGCACCTCCACTACGTCGTCGCTTCGCCGCAGGCTCTCGAAGACGCCCCACTCCTGTAGCTTTCTGAGGTATTCGCGAGGTCCTTCACGGCCGAGGATTGATTGCCGGCGGAGCTCGTCCGCAGCATCTCCCGATGCCGAATAAGCCAAGACGTGGGAATGATCGTCCTCGATGCTGACCATCCCCCGCGTGATTGCGGCGACGTTCTGCGCCAGCTCGAACAAGTCTGTGTCACTACCGAATACGATGTCGTCCGAATCTTGTCGGGACACCGAATGATCGAGCACGCCCCGGATGGTCGTGAACAATCGATCCCAACGAGCATCCGGATGGACCGCTATCAAGGCGATCCCGGCGCGCTGTGCCGCCGCACGCACCGACGTGTCCGAGGCCTCCTTCGACATGACGGCCCGAGGCGCTGATCCCTTCTGATCGAGGCGGTTCAGCCAGGCCGCCAATTCGGCTGCGCCGATACCGACAGCGAGCCAGAGCTCAGAGGATTCGACGGCCGCGGTTCTGGGGCGCGTGAGGTCCCCGACCTCTGCGAACACCACGGAGTCGACGAAGACGTCATCACCTGACGGCGCGAGGACGAGCTCGACAAAAGCTCCGCCCAGCGCCCGAAGGACCGCGTCGAGCCTGACCCCACGGATAGACACGTACCACCCACTCTCCGGACCGCCGCAATGCCTCAACTTCGAGAATAGTGCATTTTCCTGCGAAAACGGTTCAGCCGATCGGACAAACACGGACACCGATGTTTGGCCGCTCAGCGGATTACTCGCCGACGTCTTTCGACTTGACTGGTTCACGACACGACAACTGCCCACTCCTGAGTCTGCCGAAGGATCGTCATGGACGCCGTTACCAATGTCCCCCACCCAGCCAACGAACCGGTGAACAATTACGCGCCGGGAAGCCCGGAACGATCGCGCCTCCGTACGAAACTGACCGAACTGGCCGAATCGCCGACCGACATCAGGCAGGTCATCGGCGGCATTCACCGAACTGCGGAAGGTAAGCGAGAGAGCGTTGTTCAACCACACCGTCACAGTTCGGTGCTCGGATCGTATGCGGGCGCAACCCACTCGGACGTTCGTGATGCCATCGACGCCGCCACACTCGCCGCCCCGGCCTGGCGCGACCTCTCGTTCGACGACCGCGCTGCGGTCTTCCTCCGCGCCGCCGATCTACTTTCCGGCCCGTGGCGCGAAACCATCGCCGCCGCAACAATGCTCGGCCAGTCGAAGACCGCATACCAGGCCGAGATCGACGCGCCCTGCGAACTGATCGACTTCTGGCGTTTCAACGTCGCGTTCGCACGTCAGATACTCGCCGACCAACCCGTTTCCGCTCCGGGAGTGTGGAATCGCGTCGAATATCGTCCACTCGAAGGTTTCGTCTACGCGATCACTCCCTTCAATTTCACCGCCATCGCCGGAAATCTCCCCACAGCACCGGCCCTGATGGGCAACACCGTGATCTGGAAGCCGTCACCCACGCAGGCCGTCGCGGCGTACCTGACAATGCAACTACTCGAAGCTGCCGGCCTCCCGCCCGGGGTGATCAATCTTGTTCTCGGCGACGGCCCCTTGGTGTCCGAGGTCGCGCTTGCCGACCCCCGACTGGCGGGTATCCACTTCACCGGATCCACCGCAACGTTCCAGCGTTTGTGGCGTGAGGTCGGAGCCAACATCTCGAACTACCGGACGTATCCGCGTCTCGTCGGCGAAACCGGCGGCAAAGATTTTGTACTCGCACACAGTTCCGCTGACCCGGACGTACTCACGACGGCATTGATTCGCGGGGCCTTCGACTACCAGGGCCAGAAATGTTCGGCCGCATCACGGGCGTTCATCCCGAAGTCGGTGTGGGCCAAGATGGGCGACACGTTCATCGACACTGTGTCGACGTTGAAGTACGGAGACGTCACCGACCTGACGAACTTCGGCGGCGCCGTCATCGACCAACGTTCGTTCGACCGAAACGCCGCCGCGATCGTCCGCGCCAAGTCGACCAGCAGCCTCACCATCGCAGCAGGCGGCGACTACGACGACCGTGAAGGATTCTTCATCTCACCGACGGTCCTACTCGGTGACGACCCGAGCGACGAAGCCTTCAGCACCGAGTACTTCGGTCCCATCCTTTCGCTTCACGTCTACGACGACTCCGCACCCAATGCCTACGCCGACATCCTCGCGCGCGTCGACAGCGGATCCGCTTACGCCCTGACCGGCGCCGTGATCGCCACCGACCGTGCGGCCGTCGATCAAGCTCATCATGGTCTGCGGTTCGCCGCCGGAAACTTCTACGTCAACGACAAGCCGACGGGAGCGGTTGTCGGACAACAACCCTTCGGAGGTGCGCGGGCTTCGGGTACCAACGACAAGGCCGGTTCGCCGCAGAATCTGCTCCGTTGGGCGTCGACACGCACCGTCAAGGAAACCTTCGTTCCTCCCACCGATCATCGTTACCCCCACCAGGACGTCGATCCAGCCGAGAGCGAGAACCGTTGATGAGTGCCGTCTCGCTGAGCAACCCACTGCGCCCGGTGCTCCTCGCGGCGGCACGCTCGTCGCGACTGGAGAAGACAGTCTCCGGGATGACCTTGACCCGCAAGCTTGTAGACAGGTTCGTCGCCGGGGACGCGGAACCCGCAGCGATGTCAGCGGTGCGCAACATCCTCACCAGTGGCCGGTTCGTGACGGTCGACTACCTCGGCGAGGACACCACCGATCCGGCTCAGGCAACAGCTACCGTCGACGCCTATCTCTCCCTTCTCCGCTCGTACGCAACGCTTTCCGAGATTGCCGGGACGCAACACTCCCTGGAGGTTTCGCTCAAGCTCTCCGCGTTGGGGCAGTCACTTCCCGGTGACGGCGAGAAGATCGCCCTGGCGAACGCTCACCGAATCGTCACAGCGGCAGACGAAGTGGGCGCGTGGGTCACCGTCGATGCGGAGGATCACACCACCACCGACTCGACACTGTCCATCGTCGAAGAGTTGCGCCGCGACTTCCCGACGCTCGGCACGGTCCTGCAGGCGTATCTACACCGCACCGAGGCCGACTGCCGGCACTTCTCCGGATCAGGTTCACGAATTCGGCTGTGCAAGGGTGCATACAAGGAACCGGCCGTCGTCGCGTTCCAAAAGGCCGGCGAAGTCGACGCGTCGTACCTGCGTTGCCTGAAGGTCTTGATGGAAGGTGACGGGTACCCGATGGTCGCCTCCCACGATCCCACCATGATCGACGCCGCCCTCGAACTCGCCACACTGACCGAGCGGACAGCCGCGGATTTCGAGTTCCAGATGCTCTTCGGCATCCGCGACGGCGAACAACGCAGATTGGTAGCCGAAGGCAATCACCTGCGGGTCTACGTTCCCTACGGCAGCCAGTGGTACGGCTACTTCATGCGTCGCCTCGCGGAAAGACCGGCCAACCTCATGTTCTTCATGCGCTCACTCGCTTCCAACAACTAGACACCGGAAACCGTTGGCAGCGTTGGCAACTCGAGGTTTTCGCGAAAGGTACCGCCGACGTAGTCGGATCCCACGATTCCGCGCTTGCGCAGCTCCGGCAGCAGCCCGTTCGTGACGAAATCGCGTGTACGCGGATCGGCAAGGTCACCGAGCGTGATGACGTCGAGTACGCCCGCGTCGTATCGTTCCTCGATCGCGTCCGCGAGCTGTTCCGGGGTGCCCGCCGCTGCCCAGTGGCCGGTGTCCTTGGACGCGATGATCAACTCACGCAGAGTCTTTCCTTGTGATGCGAGCTTGCCGAAGATCTCGACCCGGCCCCGTCGTCGATTCACCGACGACGGGTCCGGCAACAACGACTCCGGGATCGACCGATCCAGCGGCAATTCCGAGAAATCCACGTCACCGCCGAACATGTCGGCAAGCCTGGTGCGTCCGGCGTCGAAGTCCGTCGATTCCTCGGCTTCTCTGACCAATCGTTCGACTTCGGCTTCGGTAGCGCCGTACGTTGCGTGGAACGAGCTGAAAATCAGTGGCAGTTCGTCCCCACGCCCCAACTCTGCCGCCCTGGCGCGGATCGTCTTCGTGTAGGTGACCGCGTCCTCGAAGGTTGCGAGAGAAGTGAATACGACCTCGGCGAAGCGAGCACCCAGTTCGATACCTCCGGCAGATTGGCCTGCCTGGAATTGGACCGGACGACGCTGCGGCAGGGATGGAATGTTCAACGGCCCCTGCACGGTGAAGTACTTGCCTCGGTGCTCGATGGGGACCACCCTCGACGGATCTAGCACCGCAGAGCCCTCTCCCCGGATCAAGGCGCCGGGCTTCCAGCTGTCGAAGAGCGCGTTGACCACCTCGAGCGATTCGGCCGCTCGGGCGTACCGCTCCTCCGGACTCGGCAGGTCCAGGTCGCTGTAGTTCTCTTCTCCGAGTGAGGAAGTGACGGCATTCCATGCGGCTCGACCATTGCTGACGTGGTCCAGGGTGCCGAACAACCGTGCCAGGTTGAATGGGTGATGAAACGTCGTCGTGACGGTGGCGATGAGCCCCACATGGGTGGTGACCGCACTCAGCGCGGCAAGGAAGATCAACGGCTCCTGCGCACCGATCGCGCCCTGCGCACCGAAACTCAGCAGGTCGGCGGCAAACAGTCCGTCGATCTTGTTCGCCTCGGCCGTCTTTGCGACGTCGATCGCGGACGCGACCGTCGAAGTCGTCGGATCGATCGCGGCGTCGTAGATACTCACCGCCCCGCTGACACCGGTCACCGTCTTGAGTGGACGCCTACGATCGGCCACCGACCATCCTCCTGGCTTCGCGAAATCTGTTCCGAATTCACAACGCTAGACCGATCCTGGCTCCCGACAAGGTATTCACTCAGCCTGGTTCTATCCCTCCGAACGCCGCTTGGTCACGCCCCGGATTTACGGGCACGATAGGCGGCGACGTGCGCCCTGTTCCCACAGTTCCCGGTGTCGCAGTATCGCTTCGAACGATTGCGCGACAAATCCACGAAGACCGCTTCGCAGTCCGGGGCCTCGCACCATCGCAACCTAGAGAATTCGTCGGTTCGGATCAGATCGAGCACACCCATCGCCGCTTCTGCGGCCATCCGGTCCACCAGTGGCGAATCGTCAGCGGTGACGTGCAGGTGCCAGCCGAGGTCGTCGTGCCTGGTGAGCCGCGGCCTCGCGCCCGATTCGAGTAGCAGTGTGTTCACCACCTCGACGGCGTCGTCCACTCCCGCGGCTTCCCAGAACTTTCGCAGTCGTGGACGCAGCGCACGAACCGCCGTCAATTCCTCCGGTGTGCCGTCCCGCCTGCCGGTCCAGCGATCCGCGTCGAGAAACCGTGTCAGCTCCTCTTGATCCGGAAGCAGTTCGGCCCCGCCGCGGGCCGTGTTGACCAACGACGCGGCGAAGACGAGCGCCGATTCCGTGTCACCAGCAAAATGCACTTTGACTCCTGAGCCGTATCAACCTAATGTCAGCATCGTAATCGCTTTTACTCCTGACGGGTGACGACGTGAACTCTCGCAACGGCTTGATCTTCGCTCTGCTGTCCGCGGCAACGTTCGGCGTATCGGGCCCGTTCGCGAAATCTCTCATCGAATCAGGGTGGTCCCCCGGCGGCGCAGTGTTCGCGCGCGTTGCCGGCGGCGCACTGGTGATGATGGTGATCGCCGTAGCCACCCAATGGCCTCGCCTACGACAGGTGAGCACCCACACGCGAACGGTACTGCTGTACGGGGTGTTCGCGATCTCGGGCGTTCAACTGTGCTTCTTCAATGCCGTGCAACATCTTTCGGTCGGCGTCGCATTGCTTCTCGAGTACCTTGCACCGATCATCGTCATCGGGTGGGTGTGGATAACCAAGGGCGCGCGTCCGAGCGTGCAGACGCTTCTCGGTGCGGCGGTGGCCTTGATCGGCGCCGCCGTGGTGATCGACGTCTTCGGATCGGCAGAGATCAGTGCCGTCGGAGTCGCCTGGGGACTGGCCGCCGCGGCATGCCTTGCAGTCTATTTCGTCATTTCCGAACGTGCGGACGGTGATCTCCATCCTGTTGTGCTCGCGGCATCGGGGCTCACGGTCAGTGCGGTGGTCATCGGCGCGCTCGGACTCGTAGGCGTCCTCCCCCTCCAGTTCTCGGCCTCGAACGCCGTCGTGGCAGACCATTCGGTGAACGTGTGGCTGCCGGTGGTGGTCCTGGTCCTGGTCAGCACTGTCATTGCCTATCTCACCGGCATCGCCGCGATCACGCTGCTGGGGCCGACAATCGGGTCTCTGGTAGCGCTGACCGAAGTGCTGTGCGCGGTCGTCGCCGCGTGGATCCTGGTCGGGGAATCCGTCACCGCACTCCAAGCTGTAGGTGGCGCAGCAATCATCGCGGGGTTGGTCCTCGCGCGCCTCGGTCAGGTTGCACCGAAACAGATACCGGCCGACCCGATGACAAATGTCATGGCAGAAGAATGACGGACGGACGAGGGATCACGACCTCGAAGCGAGCAGATTCTATGTATGACCTCAACACAGGCACGGCATTCACCACAGGCACTGCATACACGCACTGAAGGATCGGCACACGACGCCGTCCGGTTGACCGGACTTCGCAAGAGTTTCGGAACCGTCGACGCCGTCAAAGGTATCGACCTGAGCATCCGCCCCGGCGAGATCGTCGCGTTCCTCGGCCCGAACGGCGCAGGCAAGACGACAACCATCGACATGATCCTCGGCCTGTCCCGGCCGACGTCAGGCGAGGTGAGCGTCTTCGGAATGTCACCTCGATCGGCGATTGCCCGCGGACTCGTCTCGGCAGTCATGCAGACCGGCGGACTACTGAAAGAGCTGACGGTTGCCGAGACTGTGCAGCTGACCGCCAGCCTGTACTCCCAATCCCGTCCGGTCGACGAAGTGCTGGGGAGAGCCGGAATCCTCGACATCTCCGATCGCCTGGTCAGCAAATGCTCAGGCGGACAACAACAGCGGTTGCGATTTGCGATGGCGTTGCTGTCGAACCCGCAATTGCTCATTCTCGACGAGCCCACCACCGGCATGGACGTCGAAGGGCGTCGGGACTTTTGGTCCGCCATCCGCGCCGACGCA
The DNA here is from genome assembly GCF_001647205.1 of Rhodococcus sp. EPR-134. Lineage (NCBI taxonomy): Bacteria > Bacillati > Actinomycetota > Actinomycetes > Mycobacteriales > Nocardiaceae > Rhodococcus > Rhodococcus sp. EPR-134. The sequence goes on along the minus strand of NZ_LVCT01000791.1, from coordinate 11,601 downwards.
GATCACGGTCGCACTGTGCTTTTTGCGACGCACTACCTCGAAGAGGCCGATGTCTACGCCGACCGCATCATCCTGGTCAGGCAAGGCACCGTGGTCGCAGACGGGACCACCGCCGAGGTCAAGGCGATGGCGTCCGGACGCACCCTGCGCGCGACTGTTCCAGGCATCACCGACGAACTCCTGCGAGCCATACCGAACTCCGACGCCGTCGAGGTGCGCGGTGAGTCGCTGCTCGTGCACTCGGGCGACACCGATGCCGTTGCACGGTTCCTGTTGACCAATACGCAGGCTCGCGATCTCGAAATCGTCTCGCGTGGCCTCGAAGACGCATTCATCGCACTCACGTCGAACAACTCCGAAGGACAGAAGTGATGACCACTGCAACCGAAGCGAATACCTACGGAGCCGAGCGAACCGTCGTACCTCTCGGCGGATTCAAAACGACGCTACTGCGACTGGAATTTCGTCGCCTGACTCGCAACCGGCGCACGATGATCTTCACGCTCGTCATGCCGGTTGTCTTCTTCCTCGTCTTCGGTCTCGGTCAAGGCGACGACGACCACGGGATCGGGCACGGCAATGTCGCCGCGTACATCATGATCAGCATGGCCCTGTACGGCGCGATGCTGGCCACCACCAGCGGCGGCGCGATGGTCTCGATCGAACGAGCGTCCGGGTGGAGCCGACAACTTCGGCTGACTCCCCTGACCCCGGTCGCCTACATCGCCGTCAAACTGATCATGGCGATGCTGCTCGGTCTCGTCTCGATTCTCGTGGTCTACGTCGTCGGCGCGTTCACCTCGGCGCAGATGGACGGATCACTCTGGTTCACAACGGGATTGATCGCCTGGCTGGGATCATCGATCTTCGCGGCCTTCGGCCTGTTCATGGGGTACCTACTCCCCAGTGAGAACGTCATGCAGTTGCTCGGACCGGGACTGGCTCTGCTCGCATTCGGCGGCGGACTCTTCGTACCACTCACCGACGGTTCCGTATGGGCGACCATCGCACAGTTCACCCCGATGTTCGGCATCAACGCCCTCGCCCACGCACCGTTGACGGGCAATAGCATTCACTGGACCTGGATCGTCAATATCCTGGTGTGGTTCGCCATCTTCGCCGGCGGAGCGATCTGGCGGTTCCAACGAGATACGGAGCGTGTGTAGTTGTCGCAAACGACTGACCGAGAAGATTCCGTCGCGCTCCCGCGGCGGAATCGTTTCGGCGTTCTCTTCGCGGCGGTCTGGATGGTATTTCTCGGCGGGCCGCTGATCGAGGGATGGAATCTGCGCGACGAACTGCGCGGCTGGACAGGGATTCTCGCGACGGTCGCCTTCAGTGCGCTCTATCTCTACACGTTCGCCACAACGCAGCAGCGACGTCGAATGACAATGACTCGGCCGACGATTCGCGAAGCTGCACTGGCTCTGTCCGCCTTGACCGCGTTGGCCGCCGTGATGATCGTGAGCGTCGGGCCGACAGGTTTGGCAGCAGCACCGTACCTCGCGGTGACAGCGGTGACACTGTTGCCGACCGTCGCCGGCGGCATTCTCGCCTTGGTGTTCGCGGCCTCCGTGGAGATAGTCAGCCTCTCGTCCGGATGGGGGAACTACTCCGGACTCTCACTCGGAGTCTGCGCGGCCGCGTTCGCGACCTGGGGAATCATGTCCCTGATCAGCCGCAACTTCGCCATACTCCATGAACGCGAAGAGCAGGAGCAGCGGGCAATCATGGAGGAGCGAACGAGGATGGCGCGCGATCTGCACGACATCCTCGGGCACTCGCTGACCGTCATCACGATCAAAGCCGAACTGGCCAATCGCCTACTCGATGTCGATATCGAACGTGCGCGCAACGAACTCGACGACCTCGAAAGACTTTCTCGTGACGCGTTGGCAGACGTGCGCTCGGCCGTCGAAGGATTTCGTGGGATTTCGCTACCCGTCGAGATAGCCCGAGCGCGAGAGGCTTTGCGTGCGGCAGGTATCGAAGACGACGTGCCGAGCAGCACCGACATGGTTCCCACGCGTCTTCGGGAACTCTTTGCATGGACGATCCGTGAGGGCGTCACCAACGTCGTTCGACACAGCGGTGCGACCCACTGCCGGATCACGGTCGACGAGAATAGTGCGTCGGTCGTCGACGACGGACGAGGGGCCGAGTCGACGTCTTCCGGAAACGGTCTGATCGGATTGCGCGAGCGCGCCGGAGCGTCGGGCGCACGAGTGATCATCACTCATCCCCAGCCGCAGGGGTTTGCACTTCAGGTAGTCGAACAGGAGACAGAGTGAACAGCCAGGGCGATCGAGCAACCATACGGCTGCTCTTGGCGGACGATCAGGCGCTCGTGCGAGGAGCTTTGGCCGCGCTGCTCGATCTGGAATCCGACCTGTCCGTGGTGGCCGAGGTCGGTCGCGGCGACGAGGTGGTGTCCGCCGTTCTCGAACACCGCCCGGACGTCGCGCTTCTGGACGTCGAGATGCCCGGCATGGACGGAATCGCCGCGACGGCGGCCCTTCGCGAGGCAGCGCCCGACACCCGGGTTCTGATCGTCACCACGTTCGGCCGTCCCGGATTTCTTCGTAAAGCCCTGCACGCCGGGGCCGGCGGGTTCGTCGTCAAGGACACCCCCGCCAGGCAGCTTGCCGACGCGGTCAGGCGTGTCCACGCCGGACTGCGCGTCGTCGATCCTACCCTTGCGGCCGACAGCCTCGTCAGCGGCGAGTCGCCCCTGACGGAGCGTGAGACCCAAGTACTGCGCGCCGCTCACGACGGCGCACCCGTGGCAGCCATCGCAGGGGCGCTCTTCCTGTCTGCCGGGACAGTTCGAAATCATCTGTCATCCGCGATGGGTAAGACGGGTGCGTCAACGCGCGCGGAAGCCGTCAGAATCGCCGAGTCGAACGGCTGGCTCTGATCCGCGCGTCTGGAATAGCCTTCCCCGGCAAATAGTTCGCCGTTCGATTCGTGATGGCGATTTGTCCAGATCACTCAAAGTAGGGACCTTCTACCCTAGGGATTTTCCCTGCAAACGACCGCTTCGCGAGAATCCGAAACAGCTAATCGTTCGATACCTGGCTATGATGCAGTTAATTGAACCGACGGAGCCTGTGCGTAGCGGGGGAAGGGACGTCTCATGTCGAACCAGTTCAACGATCGCTTGAACTCGCTGTTCGAGACTGCCGACTTTCACGTCACCAACGCGATGGTCGTTCGCGGCATGACCGAGTTCGGCTGCCGTATCTCGACGCCGTACCTGTCGCAACTGCGCACCGGCGTCCGAACCAATCCGTCACCCGAAGTGGTTGCCGCCCTCGCCCACTTCTTCAAGGTCCATCCGGACTACTTCTACGCCCCGTCCGATCACACTCCGCCCGCGATCTCAGGTGGCGAGGCAGACCTCTCCCTCCTCGAACAGCTGCACAACGTGCGCCTGCGGAACCTCACCTCCCGTGTCGTCGACCTCTCACCGTCTTCACAGGATCTGCTTGTCGAAATGGCGGAGAATCTACGTTCCTCCGAAAATCTTCCGCGCGTACCACCGGACTCGAATTCCTACATGTCACGCGCATAGCGCCCTTCGCCGACTCTCCTTGACTGTTCAGGGAGGGTTGGCCTTATGCTGGTCGATGCAGCTGGTTCGCCCGGCACGGTCATGAGGAGCCCCGAAGACCGGTCCCGGCGTCGAAGCTCCGTCAGCGCAAGCTGTCGGGGTGAGAGGGAACCCGGTGAAAATCCGGGACTGTCCCGCAGCGGTAAGCAGGAACGACCGCCGTTCATGTGCACTGGGCATCCGCCTGGGAAGCGACGGCCAGTAGGTTCGATCCAACTCGATCGAGTGCCCGCGAGTCCGAAGACCTGCCGACTGTGTCGGGCACGCCGTGCCCGACGGTCCACCGCCTCGTGGAATGGGCGTGTAGCTCTCCATCGGACCTCGCGTGCGGTGCGGGCAGTGCTGCCCGCTGAAACTCGGGGTCTCGTGAGGTATACCCGTCTGCCGGCAGTGGCCATCAGTGCATTGGCAATCTGGAGAAACTCCGTGACAACAACATTCACTTCGACCGTGCTGGGCTCACCGCGCATCGGTCCTCATCGAGAACTCAAGCGGGCAACCGAAAGCTACTGGGCAGGGCGCATCGACGCCGACGCCCTGCAGGCTGTCGCCCGTGACCTCCGTCGGCAGGGCTTGGCCGACCTCCGTGACCTGGGCCTCGACTCCGTCCCGGTCAATACCTTCTCCTTCTACGACCAGATGCTCGACACCGCAGTTCTTCTCGGCGCGCTGCCCGACCGCGTCGCGTCGGTCGCCGATCCGTTGGACCGCTACTTTGCCGCTGCCCGTGGGACGGACACCATCGCGCCGCTCGAAATGACGAAGTGGTTCGACACCAACTACCACTACCTGGTGCCGGAGATCTCGCCGTCCACCACGTTCGCACTCGACCCGTCCAAGGTCTTGTCCGAACTGGCAGAAGCACTTTCCGACGGCATTGCAGCCCGCCCGGTCGTCATCGGACCGGTCACCTTCCTGCTGCTCTCGAAGGCTGTCGGCACCGACGAGCCGCTGCTCTCGCGACTCGACGAACTACTCCCCCTCTACGCGGATCTACTCGGTCAGCTCGCGAAGGCCGGTGCGAGCTGGGTTCAGCTCGACGAACCGGCCCTCGTGGGCGATCGCACCGACGAGGAAATCGAAGCGGCACGCGCTGCGTACGAACAGCTTTCAGCGCTGTCCGAGCGGCCGTCGATCCTGTTGGCGTCGTACTTCGGTTCGCTGCGTGAGGCGCTGCCCGCGCTTGCGTCCACCGGCGTCGAAGGGTTTGCCGTCGACCTGGTGGCCGGTCAGGATTCGATCGGCTCCGTCCCCGAACTCGCCCGCAAACTGGTCGTCGCCGGTGTGGTCGACGGACGAAACATCTGGCGGTCGGATCTGGATTCGGCACTGAGCACGTTGGGTGCTCTGTTGGGCAGCGTGGATACTCTTGCCGTCTCCACATCGTGCTCCCTGCTGCATGTTCCGTACACTCTCGACGCAGAGGCCGATGTCGACAAGGCCCTGCGCTCGTGGCTCGCGTTCGGCACCGAGAAGGTCAAGGAAGTAGTAACTCTCGCAACCGCTCTCACACAGGGCCGAGAGTCGGTGGAGGACGAGTTCGCTCTGGCACGAGCGGCCGCGTCGACCCGCAAGGACGATCGCAGACTCAATGATGCGAGTGTTCGAGGCCGTCTGGACGCCGTGCTGAACTCGGCGACCGGTCGCGCGCCCGCCGCCGAACGTCGCGCTGCCCAGGACGAACTGCTTTCTCTGCCGCCGCTGCCCACGACGACAATCGGTTCGTACCCGCAAACCTCGAAGATCCGCATCGCTCGCGCAGCACTGCGCAAGGGCGAGATCGACGAAGCCGAGTACGTCAACCGTATGCGCGCCGAAATTGCCGAAGTTGTTGCGCTCCAGGAAAAGCTGGACCTAGACGTTCTTGTTCACGGCGAGCCGGAACGCAACGACATGGTCCAGTACTTCGCGGAGCAGTTGGACGGATTCTTCGCCACCGCCAACGGTTGGGTCCAGTCGTACGGCACCCGCTGCGTGCGTCCGCCGATTCTGTACGGCGACGTCTCCCGCCCGAAACAGATGACCGTCGACTGGATCACGTACGCGCAGTCCCTGACCGACAAGCCGGTCAAGGGCATGCTCACCGGACCCGTCACCATTCTGGCCTGGTCGTTCGTCCGCGACGACCAACCCCTCGTCGACTCGGCAAATCAAGTCGCACTGGCCATTCGAGACGAGACCGTCGACCTGCAGGCCGCCGGAATCGGAATCATCCAGGTTGACGAACCGGCTCTACGAGAACTACTCCCACTGCGCGCCGAGGATCAGCGTGCCTACCTGGACTGGTCGGTCGGCGCCTTCCGGTTGGCTACCTCGGGCGTCGCGGATTCCACCGCGATCCACACGCACCTGTGCTACTCCGAGTTCGGAGCGGTGATCGGCGCCATCGCCGGCCTCGACGCGGACGTCACGTCCATCGAGGCGGCGCGCTCACACATGGAGGTCCTCGACGATCTCAGTTCGGTCGGGTTCGATCTCGGCGTCGGCCCGGGTGTCTACGACATCCACTCGCCGCGGGTGCCGAGCGTCGACGAGATTGCCGAATCCCTGCGTGAGGCACTCAAAGCTGTTCCTGTCGAGCGGTTGTGGGTCAACCCGGACTGCGGTTTGAAGACCCGCGGTTCCGTCGAGGTCGAGGCGTCACTGCGTAACCTCGTCGAAGCCGCGAAGTTGGTACGAGCGGAGCTATAGGGGCAAAGCCCCTGTGCGCCTTTTTGGTAGTGGGCACTACCAAAAAGGCGCACGGGGGTCAGCTCAACCACGTGTTGCCGAAGAGCAGAATCCCGTCCGCACTCGGGGTCACTCCGTGGACGTTCTCGCGCCACGGGATGAAGACCTTGCCGGAGTTGACCACGGCCATCGGCGCCGTCTCGTTGACCACGGTCTGAATATCGTCGATGACGGCTCGCCGCTCATCCTCGCCCGACGCCGTTTGCAGCTTGCCGAGCAACTCGTCCATCCGAGCGTTCTTGTAACCGAGGATGTTCGACGGCGATTCGCTGAACAGGTTGCCGTACATACGCACGAACGGTGACTCTTCCAGCACGTTGAACGCGAAGTAGGACACGTCGTAGTCATGCTTCGCGTACAGCATGGAAATCAGATCGTTGATGCTGGTTGCGTAGGTGATGTCGACCGTGAAACCCACTGCCTGCAAGAGCGACTGAAACGTCAGTGCGCTGCGCTGCGTCGCCGGATCGTTCATCCCGACGTACGTCAGTTTTCCGTCGTAACCGTCCGCCTTCGCCTCGGCGAGATACTTCTTGGCCGCCTCGGGGTCGAAGCCGTTCCCGGCCACCGATCCGTGCCACTGCGACCACGACGCGAACATGTCGGTGCCGGGTTCGCCGAAGCCGCCCTGAACTCGCTCGTTGAACGTATTCGGGTCCACCGCAGCGACAATCGCCTTACGCACGCGCTCGTCCTTCGCTGCCCGATCGTCGCGCTGATTGATTGCCAGAACTCCGGCCATGCTGGCCGAGTACACAAATCCGGGATCACCGGCTTCGAAAGCCTCGTGAATGAAGTCGGGAGACTTCAGATAGGCAACCTGGATTCCGTCGGTGTGCAATCCTTCCAGTTTGCTCTTCTCGTTGACGATTGCGGGAAAGCGCAACTTCTCGAGGTACGGCGCCCCGTCCCAGTACGTCGGACGGGCAGCGAGCACCAATTCGTCCTGGGAGGCGAACTTCTCGACGGTGAACGGGCCTGCCCCGATCGGGGTGAACGTGCCGGTAGCCATCGACGAGGGCGCGACGATCATGCCGGGACCGGTGGTGAACATGATCGGGAACTCGTCCCACGGCTGCGCCAATGTAAAGACGACCGTACTCGGATCCGGTGAATTCGTCTCGCGCACAGCGGTCTTCCACACCAGCGCGTGAGTTCCCTTCTTCTGCAGATAGTGATCGATGCTCCACAGGACTGCCGCACTGTCCATCGGAGTGCCGTCGCTGAAGGTGACGCCGTCGCGCAATTTCAGTGTCCACACCGTGTTGTCGCCGTTGGCCGACAAGGACTGCGCCAAGTGGGGGACGTATTCGCCCGCCGCCGTATCGAAGCGCATGAGAAGGTCGTAGATGGCTGCCATTTCGCTACCACCGGTAGCACCGCCGTCCTGACGGTCAGCCGGATCGAGGCTACTGATCCCGTTGTAGGTGGCAAACGACACGGTGCCACCCGAGCGCGGCTCTCCCCCGTTGTTCTGGTCACCGACAACTCCGACCGTCACGTCCGATGCATCCGTGGTCGTACCTTGGCTACTACCGGCGCACCCCGTCACCACCAGCGTCGCCGACGCCAGGACAACCATCCAGATTCGAGCGCGGACTCGGTACGAGCGCTTCATTGCGACTCACTTTCACAGTTCACGGATACGTCGATCCCTGGATCGGACACCCCGACATATTTGTAAGTGAATTCTAGGTAAGGTCTCGTCCTGCGTCTTCGTTTTCACAAAGCCGAAGCGATAATTCGCGTTCATGACAGCAGAAACTAGAACTGAATTCTAGGTTGCAACCGTTCAGCGAATTAGCAGTCCGATGACGTCTTCGACGTTCCGCTGGGCCTCTGCGAATCCGATCCGGCCACTGGTCCACAGCGCAAGGGCCGTCAGCATCGTGCCGCCTATTGCCACGGCCGCAACCCTCGCCGTCTCGGCCGGGACGCCGTCCATCAACTCGAACAGCATTCTCCGATGTGCCGCTGCGCGCAGATCCAACGACTCGATCACGAACTGATCCGAGGACGAATGGAGTTCGATCTCCAACCGAGCGAAGTAGGGCCTACGCTCGAATGCCTTCATCTCGCGGCGATGAAGTGCCAGAACCCGCTCGTACGCGTTGTTCTCACCACCGTCTGCCCGCAACTTCTCAGGACGACGGACCGATTCGAGACCGCTCCACGCCGTCATCGCCGCAGCCAGAAGTTGCTGTTTGGTCGGAAAGTAGCGATACAGCGTTCCGAGTGCGACGCCTGAACGCTCCGAGACGTCTTTCATCTGGATTCGATCCGACGGCATCTCGGCCAGCATCTCGACCACCGCCGTGGTCAGTCGTCCTCTCCGCTCGAGTTGCCCCACCGACATGAGGTCGACGTCCATGGGAAACTCGTCGCTGCGCGCAGTCACGCGCATCACGATCGTTCAGAATCCTGACCGCAGTGCCGGGTTGCGAAGTTTCATCGTATCCCAGGGATCTAATACACGGATTAATCAACTGCAGATCGCGCTAGGGTTAGTCCATGACTGACCGGACAACCGATGACCAGCCAACCGTCGGCGTGCTGAACTTCTGGTCGTTCATCGAACTGGCCAACAAGCGACTGGCCACCGAACACGGCTTTCGCGACCAGCTGGCCACCGAGGTACTACTGACACTCAATCGGGCTTCCAACGTGGTCACCTACGATCTCGAGTCGTCGATCCACCGCCCTCGCGGCTGGTCATGGTCCTCCTTCAGGCTGTTGTTCGTCACCTGGCTGGCCGGTCCGATCGAGCCGAAGGCTGCCGCCGAGCTCACCGGCATGAGTAGGGCAGCGGTCTCGAATCTGTCCAAGTCGCTGCTGGCAGACGGATTGATCGATCGTCGGCCCACCGAGAGCGACGGCCGTTCGGTCCAGCTGTACCTGACCGACAAGGGCCGAGAAGCCATGGTCGAAGCCTTTCGCGAGCAGAACGAACGCGAACACGCCTGGGTAAGCGTCCTGAGCGAGGCCGAACAGCGAATTCTTGTCATGCTCCTGGACAAACTGATCACCAACCGCAGCCAGTTCGACGTACGCGGACGTAACTGACATAGACCCGAACCCCCTTGGAGGGTTGCGCTCATCACATCATTTTAGTTAATGTGTTTACTATCTGGTGGAGGTGAGCCAGGCAGAACAGCACAGAAGGAGCCCCGTCATGGCGTTCTATCGACAACTCGGCAACATCCCACCGAAGCGTCACACCCAACACCGTGACGAGTCCGGCAACCTCTACTACGAAGAACTGATGGGAGAGGAAGGTTTCTCCTCGGATTCTTCGTTGCTGTACCACCGCGAGATCCCGTCGGCCATCGTCGACGCAACGGTCTGGGAACTGCGCGATCAAAGCACAACCCCCAACCATCCCCTCAAACCGCGCCATCTGAAACTCCACACGCTGTTTCCCGAAAGCACCTGGAACGAGACCGACGTGGTAACCGGCCGTCGTCTCATCCTCGGAAATGCCGACGTGCGATTGTCCTACGTCGTTGCGGCAGCGCCATCTCCCCTGTATCGCAACGCAATCGGCGACGAGATGGTCTACATCGAATCTGGCGAGGCGACCGTCGAGACCGTCTTCGGTGCACTCGAGGCCAGTGAAGGTGACTACGTCCTGATCCCGATGTCCACAACGCATCGATGGATCCCCAAGGGTGACAAGCCACTTCGTGCCTACGCCATCGAGGCGAACAGTCACATCGTCCCGCCCAAGCGCTATCTTTCCCGCTTCGGCCAGCTGCTCGAGAACGCACCGTTCTGTGAACGAGACCTGCACGGACCGATCGCGCCCATGATCGCCGAAGGAACCGACGTCGAGGTTCTGGTCAAGCACCGAACGTCGGCGGGCATCGTCGGCACCCGAATGGTCTATCCCACGCACCCTTTCGATGTCGTCGGCTGGGACGGCTGCCTGTACCCGTACACCTTCAACATCTCCGACTACGAGCCGATCACGGGCCGTGTTCACCAACCGCCGCCGGCGCACCAGGCGTTCGAGGGGAACAACTTCGTGATCTGCAACTTCGTTCCGCGCAAGGTCGACTACCACCCCCTGTCGATCCCGGTGCCGTACTACCACTCGAACGTCGACTCGGACGAGATCATGTTCTACTGCGGCGGTGACTACGAGGCGCGCAAGGGTTCCGGCATCGGACAGGGTTCGATATCTATTCATCCCGGCGGCCACGCCCACGGACCACAACCCGGCGCCTACGAGCGGAGCATCGGCGCCGAGTTCTTCGACGAGCTCGCCGTGATGGTCGATACGTTCCGGCCCCTCGAATTGGGTGAGGGAGCCCTGGCCTGCGAGGACGAAGCGTACGCCTGGAGTTGGGCAGGGCGGGGGCCTAGGCAATGACGATCATCTCCCCACTCCTGCGTGGCCTGTGCGACGACGCAGCACTCTTCCCACCCGGCAATGCTCCTCTCGCCGAGGCAATTCCGGCCCACGCCGCCTACCTGCAGGCGGATTACGACGCACTGGTCGGGCCTTTCGTTTTTCCCGCACCGCGGCTGAGCGAACTGGCTGCGTACGTTTCAGCGGACAGCCCGGTGACGCTGAGTCTGACCGTGCCGGCCGGCCCATCCGAAACGGCGGCCGCACTCTCGAACGCGCTCGCCATCCCTGGTGTTCACGTCGCCGCCGTCGAGGTGGGAATTCCTGACGGGTTGGACGCCGATGCGGCCTTCGAGGAACTCTCTCGTGTCCATGCCGCTCATCCCGACGTCGACATTTTTGTCGAGGTGCCTCGAGGTGATCGGCGCGCGGGCTATCTCACAGCTCTCGAAACTGCCGGGCATTCCGCAAAGTTTCGCACCGGCGGGATTGTTGCCGAGGCGTACCCGAACGAGGAAGAGCTCGCCGATGCGGTGATATCCGTTGTCCGAGCGAATATCCCGTTCAAGGCGACTGCGGGACTGCACCACGGTGTGCGCAACACCGATCCGGAAACAGGCTTCGAGCAACACGGCTTCCTCAACATCATGGTGGCCGTCGACGCGGCGAGGCGGGGCGCCGATCGTTCGGAAATTGTTGCTGCACTGTCTCAGCGCGATGGAAAATCGATCGCGCAAGCCCTGGCCGACCTCACCGAGGACGAGGCCGGCGAGGTGCGTCGCCGATTCCTCTCGTTCGGTACCTGCAGCATCTCGGACCCTCTGACCGAGCTGGAAGGCCTCGGGTTGATCGTCCGCTCCGACAAAACCGAAGGAACTCTCGTATGACTGTCACGACCATCGACATT
>NZ_LVCT01000790.1:0-2014 GCF_001647205.1 Rhodococcus sp. EPR-134 | reverse complement strand
GTGGTCGATCTCGCAGCGACACTAGGTGATTCCGTCTTCTCCGAACCGACTCTGAACGCGTTCATGGCTCAGGGACGAGATCAGTGGGTATCGGTGCGAAACCGGATCACGGAGCTCGTGACTAGCGAAATAGACTCGAATGCAGTGTTTTCCGTTGATTCGGTGACAATGCATTTGCCGATCGCAGTGGCCGATTACGTCGACTTCTATGCCTCGGAGAATCACGCAACCAACCTCGGGCGGTTGTTCCGCCCGGACGCAGCCCCCTTGATGCCGAACTGGAAGCATCTTCCCGTCGGATACCACGGGCGCTCGAGCACCATCGTCGTCTCCGGCACCGACATCGTTCGTCCCTGCGGACAGCGGAAGGCACCCGATCAGGAAAGCCCGGACTTCGGACCGTCCCGGCGCCTCGACATCGAAGCCGAGATGGGGTTCATCGTCGGAACTCCCTCGAAGATGGGCGATTCCATCACCCCGGACGAATTTGCCGAGTACGTCTTCGGCGCCGTGGTCGTGAACGACTGGTCTGCCCGAGACATCCAGGCGTGGGAGTACGTGCCCCTCGGTCCGAACCTGGGGAAGAGTTTCGCGACCTCCATCTCACCGTGGGTCGTACCCTTGCTCGCTCTCGAAGCAGCCCGAATCGACACTCCGGTGCAGGATCCCGAACCGCTTTCCTATCTGCGTGGTGAAGAGAAGTGGGGGCTGGACATCGACCTGGCCGTCGAATGGAACGGTCACGTCGTCTCCCGGCCGCCCTACGCCCAGATGTACTGGTCGCCTGCGCAGATGCTCGCGCACACCACCATCAACGGCGCAGCAGCGAGCACCGGCGATCTCTTCGCGTCCGGAACCATTTCCGGACCGGACAAAGATCAGCGCGGCGCCTTCATCGAGCTGACGTGGGGCGGCAAGGAACCCGTAGCTGTGGGCTCCGAGACCCGTACCTTTCTCGAAGACGGCGACACCATCGCCATCTCAGCCACCGCTCCCGGCGCCGGCGGATCACGAATCGGCTTCGGGGATGTTCACGCTCGGATCCTGCCTGCAACGCAAACCGAAAGATAGTGATTGACAACTGTTTGATTCACGCTGATCTGATGTCCGGAATTCCTTGCCTCACGATTCTCCGAAGATAAGCTGGACTAACCATCCAGAGCGATCGAGAGTCCTGGCTCCGTGACGTCGCAGCAACCCCCTCTGCTGAGGTGCGGGTGCTTTCTGCCAGGTCCGATGGAGGACTCGTGCCAGGCGATCGACCCCGTACCTCAGTGGGGACAGCAGCTGTCATCGTGATCGTGGGTGGTGGACCCCGCGGGACCGGCGTACTCGAGCGGATCCTCGCTCACGAATCGGTGAACGCCGATCCCACACCGATCGACATTCACGTTGTCGACCCGTATCCGGCAGGCGCCGGCCGTATTTGGCGAGGCAGCCAGGCGCCGCTTCTGTGGATGAATTCGACAACAGCGGACGTCACGATGTTCACCGACGAGACCACCGCCGTGATCGGCCCGGTGCTGCCGGGTCCGACCCTCGCGGAATGGGTCGCCGAGCGCTCGGCTGAGCTTGCCGAATTCCCAGAAATCGCAGCAGAAGTTCCGACGATCACCCCGTCGTCGTTTGCATCGAGGTCACTGCAGAGCCGATACCTGAACTGGGTGTTCGAGACTGCAGTCGACTCCGCGCCAGCGCACGTCGACGTTCGAGTTCATCGACGATCCGTGGTCGACATCGTGAACGTCGGCGAGACACAGACGGTTCATCTGGACGACGGAGCTGTCATCGACGCGACGACCGTCCTTCTCGCACAAGGGCACCCCGATGCGTTGCCTGCCCCACGTGAAACCGCGCTGACCAGCTTCGCGTCCGATCACGGGTTGACGTATGTGGGTCCGGGCTACACTGCCGATCTCGACGCCGATGTCATTCCCGACGGCGAACCGGTTCTGATCGCCGGACTCGGGCTGGCTTTCATCGACTGGATGGTTCTCCTCGCCGAGAGCCGTGG
>NZ_LVCT01000789.1:0-550 GCF_001647205.1 Rhodococcus sp. EPR-134 | reverse complement strand
CGTATCATTCCAAGATTTCGTACTCGATCGCTGACGCGCGGCCACCGCTACCGCGGTTCTTCACCGCTGATCTCGTTCCCGGCGACGGACCGTTGGATTTCCGAAACGACATCTGGCCCTTGGCGTCGAAAGAACTGGCAGGCGCCCACTATTACGAGCTGTTCGCATCTCACCCGGATCGGACAGTGGGCACCTGGGAGGAGTTCGACGCCGAATTCGCCTCGCTGGCTTGGGGATCGCCTCGATTGCAGGAACTGGTCGAGAACGCAGTCCCGAAGCCGGAAGACCGTATCGATCTCGAGCGGCTGAACCGCCCACTCGGCGGTGAGCGCTACGACGGGCTTGCCGAGGTCCAGTCCCGGATCACCGAATACATCTCGGCAGATGTCGCGCGGAGGTCGGACCCGTATTTCAGCGCCGACGCGGCTGTCTTCTCAGCGCTGCTGTCGACGTACATGACCGTCGGAGAATTGTTGCGGCGCGGCAGAATCCCGGCCGAATCCGTCGCCAAGGACGTCGAGGGTTGGCTTCATTCGTTCTTCAGCTTCAT
>NZ_LVCT01000788.1:0-12611 GCF_001647205.1 Rhodococcus sp. EPR-134 | reverse complement strand
CCGAGATCGACCCGGCAACGGGGGCTGGGATCTTTGTCGCGCGCAGTGCGTCGCACACCGACATCGTGGCCGCGAACACCCTCGTCGAAGCACGCTTGCCGGTTGCTTCCATCAGCGCGAGCGGTGACTTGCTCCTGCGGACGCTTCACCGTCGGGGCGAGGCAGTCGAACTTCGTGCGACCGTGGACAGTTCGGCGAAGCTCGCCGTCGACGGTACTTCACGAATTCTCGACCAGAACAACACTGCTCATCCCCGCCGCTTCGCGGCCGGGCCGTGGGTTGCAGGCCATAACTGGTCGGCGGCTTTCCCTCGTCCCCGTACCAATGCAGGGTTCTTCCGGCATAACGATGCCCTGGCGGCGGAGATTTTGGGTGCTACGCGCCTGTGAGCGGTTAGGGAGTCCTGGGACTCCCTAACCGCTCACAGGGGGCTGTGCCCCTAGCTGAACACCAACTCACCCTCGTCAACCGCGACGGTGATACTGCCGCCCTCTTCGAGGAGATCGTCGAGCAGCATGTCGGCGATCTTGTCGTCGACCACACGCTGAATCGAACGACGCAACGGGCGAGCCCCGAACTCGGGTTGATGCCCGTGCTCGGCGATCCAGTCCACCGCGTCGGCAGTGAACTCGATCTCGATGCCCTTGGACTGCAGCCGCTTCCGGCTGTCGTCGAGCAGCAGATCAGTAATCCGGTGCAGTTGCTCGGTGTCGAGCTTGCGGAAGATCACGATCTCGTCGATACGGTTGAGGAACTCCGGCCGCATCGATTCGCGCAACCTGGCCATCACGCGGTCGCGCAGTGGCTTCTCCGCCGACTCTGCGTCACCCGTGGTGAAGCCGAGTCCACCGGACTTGCTCGAGATGATGTCCGAGCCGAGGTTGCTGGTCATGATCACGACGGTGTTCTTGAAGTCCACCGTCCGACCCTGACCGTCGGTCAGACGGCCGTCGTCGAGCACCTGGAGCAAGGTGTTGAACACGTCCGGGTGTGCCTTCTCGATCTCGTCGAGCAGGATCACCGAGTACGGGTTACGACGCACCTGTTCCGTGAGCTGTCCGGCCTCGCCGTAGCCGACGTATCCGGGAGGAGCACCGACCAATCGGCTGACCGTGTGCCTCTCACCGAACTCACTCATGTCGAAGCGCAGCATCTTGTTCTCGTCTCCGAAGAGTGTGGCAGCCAGAGCTTTTGCGAGCTCCGTCTTGCCGACGCCAGTGGGTCCGAGGAACAGGAAGCTACCGACGGGACGATCCGGATCGCTCATACCGGTCCGGCTACGACGCACGGCACGCGCGATGGCGCGAACGGCGTCATCTTGCCCGATGACACGACCGTGCAGTTCCTCTTCCAGACGGCGCAGGCGATCTTTCTCTGCCTGAGTCATCTGGCTTGCCGGAATACCCGTTGCGCGAGCGACAACTTCGGCGATTTGTTCAGCGGTCACGTCCGGCGTTTCCTCGGAAGGAACCGAGGATCCTGCCTTCTCGAGACGCTTTGCGACGCCGTTGATCTCGTCACGCAGGGTCGACGCCTTCTCGTACAACTCGTCGGCGACGGCTTTTTCCTTGTCGCTCTCGAGCTGCTCGAGACGCTGCTGCAGCGCAGCGGTGTCTACCGTGGCCGTCTTCAAGCGAAGCCTGGCGCCGGCCTGGTCGATCAGGTCGATTGCCTTGTCCGGCAAGAACCTGTCGCCGATGTAACGTGCCGACAGCTCTACCGCAGCGGTGATCGCCTCGTCGGTGTAATGGACCTTGTGGTGATCCTCGTACCGACTGCGCAGGCCGCTCAAGATGGCGATCGCGTCCTCGATCGACGGCTCTCCGACCTGTACGGGCTGGAAGCGCCGCTCGAGCGCGGGATCCTTCTCGATGTTCTTACGGTATTCGTCGAGCGTGGTGGCGCCGACGATGTGCAGTTCACCGCGAGCGAGCTTGGGCTTGAGGATGTTTCCGGCGTCCATCGCACCGTCTGCGCCGCCTCCGGC
This sequence comes from Rhodococcus sp. EPR-134, assembly GCF_001647205.1. Classification (NCBI taxonomy): domain Bacteria; kingdom Bacillati; phylum Actinomycetota; class Actinomycetes; order Mycobacteriales; family Nocardiaceae; genus Rhodococcus; species Rhodococcus sp. EPR-134. The sequence continues at coordinate 10,624 of NZ_LVCT01000788.1, read as the reverse complement.
ACCGGCGATGGTGTGCATCTCGTCGATGAAGACGATCAGCTCGTCCTTGTGTGCGGTGATCTCGTCGATCACCTTGGTCAGCCGTTCCTCGAAGTCTCCGCGGTAACGGGTACCCGAGACCATGCTCGAGAGTTCGAGCTGGACGATCTTCTTGCCCACCAACGATTCCGGGACATCCCCGTCGACGATGCGCTGGGCGAGACCTTCGACGATGGCAGTCTTGCCGACGCCGGCCTCACCCACCAGGACCGGGTTGTTCTTGGTGCGGCGGGAGAGGATCTCGATGGTCTGTTCGATCTCGTCGGCGCGGCCGATCACCGGATCGACGCCGCCGTTGCGGGCGCGATCGGTGAGATCGATGCCGTACTTGTCGAGCGTCGGTGTGGTGGACTCGTCTTCGACTGGACCGGCTGCGGGATTCTGAACCGCTGCCTGCAGCTTCTCCGGCGTGATGCCGGCCGAAGCGAGCAGACGACCCGGAACATGATCGGGGTCACCGGCCAGGGCGATGAAGAGATGTTCGGGGTCGATGTACGTCGATCCCAGGGCTCGGGCCAGTTGATGAGCCTCGAGTAGAGCGGTTTTCACGGCACTGCTGAGCGCAGGAGCAGAGTAGGCCCCCTGCTCACGGCCTTGTGGCAGCCGCAGGTCGACGGCGTCGACCACGGATTTCGGGTCGGCTCCGGCGCGCTGCATGAGCGTGCGGACCGGATCCTGCTCCGCCATGACGCGGAGAACGTGCAGTGCATCGAGATCCGAATCACCGCGAGCAGCCGCTACACGTGCAGCGTCAGCCATGAGTTGCTGGGTGGCCCTGCTCATGAGCCGGGAAATATCGATGCGACCGGGACCCTCGGGCCCGAAGAATGCTGGCATTCCGAAGCCTCCTTGCAGAAAGTTGAGCGTTACTGACTCAATTAACGTGCATGGGGCTCGATCAATTCCCGCGGCCTCAGATTTGTTTCAACACCATCCAGTCGCCGATCGTTCTCAACTACCGAAAGATCCGGTAGACCGACCGACCGGGTACGCCTCGACGCGCATGATCACCGATCCCGCGCAGGGACCACTCTTGATGTCGGTACGCCACGAACCTTTCAGACTGCCATCGGGCTGAGGTGTGTAATACGCCTCGGAGTGCGCCGGTGCCCACACCTTGGGCACGCCCTCCCCCTGGTAGCAATCCCACTCCCAGTCATAGGGGTGCACCCAACTGGTTCCGTCCCAGGTGTATCGAGCAGGCTGCGGCAACGTCGGATTGGCGGGAGCCGGACCGCCGACCACTGTGGCGATACAGACTCCGCTCGAGCAATCCGTCTCGAACGTGTAGGTATCGGAGAAATCCGGCTCCCACTGGCTGGCGGCCAGACTTGTGCCCGTCTTGGTCGCGGCGAAACGCTTGAGCGAGTAATCACCGGACCAATTCGCATCCGCAGCACCCGCGGGCATCGCTCCGGCGACAAACCACGTAGCAACGAGCGCAACCACCAGCAATGACTTTCGCATGCGTGAAGTGAATCACAAGCATGTCCGAATTGTCGGATACTGGCCACAAGAACACCGACGACGATCAGCACCAGCGAAACCAACGGCAATGCTCCCGCACCCCTGTCCGCCAAGATCAGCCCGCCTACGACGCCGCCCGCTGCGATCGCCGAATTGAAGATCGTCACGAAAACCGATTGCGCAGTGTCCACAGCGTCGCCCGTCGTATCCGCGAGCGCCGTCTGAAGGAGAGTGGGAGCGCCTCCGAATGCCACGCCCCATGCCGCAACACTGAGTGCGATCACAGCGAAGCTGTCACCGCCGACGCCCAACGCCGTCAAAGCTGCGGCAAAGACCACCAAGCTCAGCACGGTGAGACTTCGAAGGGCCCGGTCGACAAACACCCCGACCACACCGATGCCCACGAAGGCGAAAAGTCCGAACACGAACAAGACGATTCCCAACCGATCGCCGAAACCGATGCGATCCAGAAACGCCGCCAGATACGTGTACACGATGTTGTGCGCGAGGATCCACAAGAACGCGACAAACAGAATAGGTCGTACGCCAGGCAGGACCAGGACTTTCCGCACCGGCAGCTGCCGATCCGCTTGTTGCCCGGGAAAGTCCGGCATCACCGTGAGTATCCACGCGACCAGAAGTAGCGCAGCAACCGACATCACGGCGAAGACGACGCGCCAATCGGCCAGGGTCCCGAGCCACGCCCCCATCGGAACGCCGATTGCCAACGCGATCGGCTGTCCGACGGAGGCAACCGCAACGGCCCGCCCCTGCAGGTGAGGGGGCGACATCCTGCGTGCGTACCCGGCAAGCAACCCCCACACCACACCTGCCGCCATACCGGCCAGAAACCGAACACCCAAGGTGAGAACCGGATTCGACGAAAGCGCTGTCACCAGATTGAAGACACCGAACCCCAGAATCGCCGACACCAGGACAGCACGCCGTCGCAATCCTCGGGTCAATGCGATCAGTGGTACCGCCCCGACGACGGAACCCAATGCGTATGCGGTGACCAATTGCCCTGCGCCGGAGACCGATACGGACAACCCTGACCCGATCTGCACCAGTAGTCCGGCCGGCATGGTTTCGGTTGTGATCGCTATGAAGCCTGCCATTGCGAGTGCCGACAACCCGGCCAGCGGTAGTGTCCGGACGGAATCGGTCTCCGCCAGTGCCGAAGTCGCCGTCCCGTCCGAGTTCGAGCTCACCTCGTCGGTGTTTCGGGACTGCCTTCACCCGACTGGCCGGAACGGACCAGTTCTGCAATAGACGCCCAGTCCATCTCGCCCTGACCGTTCGCCAGAGCCTGAGCGAGCACGCCTCGAAGTACGCCACCGAACGGCAAATCCAGATCGACGCTGTCGGCGGCGTCGAGCGCAAGCCTCAAATCCTTGAGGCCCAGAGCTGTGGTGAATCCTGCAGGCTCGTACTGACGCGTCGCGACGAGGTTTCCGTAGCTGGAGTAGACCGGCCCCGGGAAGATCGTCGAGGTCAGCAGTTCTACGAGTTGGCTTCCGTCCACACCGGACCTCTCCCCCAATGTGATTGCCTCGCCCAAGGATTGAATCGCGGCGAGGATGAGGTAATTGCCGATGATCTTGACGATGTTGGCCTGCTCCGGACGCTCACCTTGTGGCCACGTGCGAGCACCGATGACGTCGAGGAAGGGTTGCACTCGCTCGAGGAGGGAACTGTCGCCGGCGGCGATGATGTTCAACTGGCCAGCCTGAGCAACAGAAACGCGTCCGAACACCGGCGCCGCGATGTACCCGATGCCGTACTCGGCGTGCAGTGCGGCGGCGCGCTTGGCAAGGTCGACGCTGACGGTGGCCATGTTGACGTGCACGGTTCCACTCGGAACGGATGCGAGGACGGCGGGATCCAGAATGGCCGAAAACACGGCCGAATCATCTGCCAACATCGACAGCACAACACCGGACTGGAATGCCTCGGCAACGGTTTTCGCGCCGATCGCCCCTTCCTCGACCAGTTCGGCTACCGCTTCAGGGCTACGATTCCACACCGTCACGTCGAAGCCTGCGCCCAGTAGATTTCGAGCGATGGGACGGCCCATCGCGCCCAAGCCGACCACGGAAACAGAAGTCATGGATTTCCCTCTCGAAAGTGCTGAACCATCTAAGACGGTTCAAGACTCTCACACGGGTACAGTTGCTGTCGAACCGGTTGAGATGGTTCGCCACGAAGGAGGACGAAAGTGAACGAAGCAGGAGCTGATCAATCCGCTCGGGACGTGTTTCGACTCGACAACGACACGCTCGCCTTCCGCTTCACCGCCACCCTCACCAATCGGAACGGCTCGAGGTTCGAACGACTCACGAGCCCGCAGCGACTCGAATTATGGTTACGCGCCAACGATCTGATGGGCGCCCCCGCAACCGCGACAGAAGACGACCTCCGCGGCGCGCAGGATTTACGTGAGGCCATTCATCGCATCGGAACCGCCGTATGCGAGAACCGCCGTGCCTCACGCACCGATGTCGGGATCGTCAACACCGCATCCGAGCTCGGTGATGCCCACCTCGTCCTCGAGAGTGGCCGGGCCCTCTGGAAATCAGCCGGAGACAATCCGATCCGCGACGCTTTGTCGATAGTGGCTGCCGACGCGATCGCGGTGCTCGGTGGAGCCGACCGGGACCGCGTCAAAGCCTGCCAGGGCGACGGGTGCACCGGCCTCTACGTCGACACCAGTCGCGGCAACAACCGACGCTGGTGCTCGATGAACATCTGCGGAAACAAAGCCAAGAAATCCGCGATGACCGCTCGCACCGACTAGCTCATCTCACCTTCACCGCGACTCCATTTCGCCGCCACTCGGTTCCACAGCTTCTCGATCGGCGTCGACAGCAGGAGAAGAAACAGCGGGAAGTACGACGTCACCGGAACGAGCACACTGACGAGCAGCGCCACCACCATGATCAGGAAAGTGACGATTTCAGCGGTGAAATGCGGCTTCGCATTCTCTTCACTCAACGACGGGTTGCGAACCAGACCCCACGCCACCACCGCCAGGCACGCAGCACTGGCTGCCATTGTCCCGATGTAGAGAGCCCTGGTTCCGAGATCCTGCGACGGCGCCGCAACGAGCGCTGTCGGGAAGGGCAGGAACACGATGGTCATCACCCACAACCCCAGTCCGCGAACGACCACCTTGTCCGCGTCGACCACAAAACGAAGCAGCCGATGCTGCGACCACCAGAGCCGGAAGATCACCAGAAAGCTCAGGGCGAACGAGTAGAACTGCGCAGCGTGATCGCGCAGCAGTTCCGACGTGGTGCCGTGGTGGTCACTGGTGAGTTCGACCAGCGGCAGTACGAGCAGCGTGATCGCAATGGCGACAATCGCGTCGATGAAAGTGACGTAGCGCTCGAAGTAGCGGGTGCGTTCCGCAATCTCAGCCATTGCGGAAGCATAAGCCTCACAACAGGAAACAGACCGGCGACGCCACTTTACGGAAGCACGTACCCGGAAACATACAATTAACGAATCAAATTCGTTAGATCTCTTGACCGTGGCGGAGCCCATCCCCATACTTAACGAATCACATTCATTAAGTGACTCGCATCACGCCACCAGGGGTCGGTTCAGCCACCCCCTTCAGGACATGGGGTTGCCCTAGTGCCGATCAACGCTTCGACGAATACGCAGTCCGACCGGGTTCCACTCACCGCCAACCGCGGTATTGCCGCCTTCAGTATCGGCGTCATGGGGTTCATCACCGCGAACCTCATCCCCCTGATGATCGTGGCAATGGTCGAGGGCCTCGGTGTCACCGAATCCGCTGCCGGTGCCGTTCTGACCGCATCGCTGCTGGTCTGCGCCGTCACCTGCCTCGCCACCACCCGAATCGCCTCGGGCCGGCATCGCCATCTCCTCGGCCGCGTCAGCCTGATCGCGATGGCAGCCGCATTCGGCGTTGCGGCCATCGCACCGTCCACGACGATCGCATGCGCCGCGATCATCGTCGGCGGTATCGGCGCTGGTGGATCCGCATCCGTTGGCGGAGCGGCACTGGCCGCGCTCACGAACCCGGACCGGGCGTCAAGCATCAGCGGCCTCGTGAACCGTGTCGTCGTCACAGCCGTCCTCGCTCTCATACCCATCCTCGGCACACACATGACCAACGCATTCGGCATCGTCGCAGTCCTGGCACTGGCTACCGCAGCAACGGTCACCTGGTTGCCGTCGTCCCCGGTGAAAGAGTCGCCGGAGACGGCGAAGTCCGCCAATACGACCACAGCTCTCCCCGCCGGGGTCAGCGCGAAACGACTCACTTTTGCCGGAACCGCATTTCTCGCGATGCTTGCAGTCTGGGCGATCAGCGAGGACTCGTTGTGGGCAGTACTCGGCATCATGGGTTCCGAGCACGCCGGGCTCTCGGATCAACAAATGAGTCTCGCACTGAGCGCATCAACGGCGGGTGGTGTGCTCGCGGCTGTTACCTTGACCGCGTTGGGTTCTCGGGTCAGTCGGACAGTATCGATCTCCGTGCTACTGATACTCGGGGCAATTCTGAAGCTGTCTGCCGGCCTCACCACCGATCCCACGATCTACCTGGTAGTGATCATCGCTTGGAACACGATCTACGCGGCCACGTTCATCGTCCTGGTTGCCATCTCGGCCGCGCTCGACGCGGCCGGCCGATGGTCGGCGCCACTACTGGGCACCTACCTCATCGGCTCCGCGTTCGCGCCGCTGTTCGGAACTTCGGTGACGGCCGGCCTCGGGTATCCGACCTTCGGAGTCATCATCTCGGGGATCAGCTTCGTTCTACTGGTCCCGTTCGCCTTGGTTTCCCGACTCTCCGCACGTACCGAAGGTGCGTATCGTCACCACAGCGCCGCCATCACTACTACCGTCATCGCGTAAGGATCACGTAGAAGTCATGAATGACAGCATCACTCACTACCGCAACGGAAAGATCTTCACGGCTGCCGACGACGGATGGGCCGAGTCGATAGTCGTCGAGGACCACAAGCTCAGATTCGTGGGCGAAACCGTCTATGCCGATATCCTGGCACCCGACGCCGAGGTGATCGATCTCGAAGGTGCCGTCGTGCTACCCGGTTTCGTCGACGCCCATACGCATTTGGTGATGATGGGATTCGCGCTGCAGAAGTTGGATCTGCGTGATGCCGCCGATCTCGCCGACATTCAGTCCAGCATCAAGCAATTCGCGGAATCGAACCCGGACGCACCACGACTGCTGGGTCGCAGTTGGTTGTTCTCCGCGCTGGATGGAGGGCACCCGACGCGAGAGATGATCGACGCCGTCGTACCCGATCGCCCGGTGTACCTCGACGCCAACGACGTACATTCGGTCTGGGTGAACACTGCAGCACTGCGAGAACTCGGCATCGACGCGGACACTCCCGATCCGATCGGCGGTCGTATCGGCCGGGATCCGGACACCGGAGAAGCCACCGGAATGCTGTACGAGACCGCCATGATGCTCTACGTCTGGCCGAAACTGGCGGAGCTCGCATCCGACGAAGACCGGGACGCCGCCCTCGCTCTCGCCTTCCGCCACTATCTCGAGGACGGCGTGACCGGTGCGGTCGACATGGCTCTCGGCGCGGACGAATTAGCCTCGCTGGAAAGAGCATTGGACGCAGGAGACGGAACACTGCCGCTGCGCGTCGCGGCTCATTGGCTGATGACCCGCGAGGACAATGAGGCCGACAACGTCCGACAAGTTCACGACGTGATCGAACTCCACGAGCGTGTCCAAGGTCCGTGGCTCCGTATCGCCGGAATCAAGATCATCATCGACGGTGTGATCGACAGCTGCACTGCCGCAATGAAAGAACCGTACTCGGACGGCACCAACGCCGAGCCCATCTGGGATCTCGAATCCTTGATCCCCGTCGTGACAGCCGCCGACGCCGCAGGCCTGCAGATCGCGATGCACGCGATCGGCGACGAGGCGTCGGAGATCGGTTTGACGGCACTCGAGTACGCGATCGCCGCCAACGGAGACATTCCCCGCAGGCACCGAATGGAACACTTGGAGTCCATCACCCGGGACAACGTCGAAAGGCTTGCCCGCCTGGGAATCATCGCCTCGATACAACCGGTTCACGCTGACCCTGCAATCCAGGAGAACTGGCAGGCGATGCTCGGCGACTACCGGGTGAATCGCGCGTACCCCTGGCCTGAATTCACCGAGGCCGGAGCGGTTCTGGCCTTGGGTTCGGACGCTCCGACCGCTCCCCACCCGCCGCTGCCGAACATGTTCATCGCCACCACCCGTCGATCCGCAATCGATCCGTCACTGGCACCCAACCTGCCGAAGTACGCACTCCCCCTCGCGGACGCGCTGGCTCACGCAACTCCGACGCTGCCTACTCGTGCCGGTGGGAAGATGTGACCGGCCAGCTGGTTCGGGGTAAAGCAGCCGATTTTGTCGTACTGAAACAAGATCCGTTCACCGAAGGGGTCGATTCTCTCCTGACCACGGAGATTGCGATGACCGTCGTTGCTGGATCCGTGCGATACGACGCGGCCGGGGCCAAGAGCACCGAAGCACGGAACACCGAGTCCGATAGCTGATCGTTACCGGTTGTTCGATAACGCACGCACGCGGCCCGGCGACAGAACGAAGGAGGGACTTGAACACGTGAACCCATACACTCTGGAGGACGCATGCGCAGGAAAGCTCCGATTTCGGCCGCCGTCGCAGCCGCTGCACTGGTGACGGCCACTGCCCTGACGGTCGCCGGTTGTGGGTCGACCGAAGGAACACCTGAAGCGGCGGCGAGTTCCACGGCAGCTAGTTCAACGGCGTCGGCGACATCGACGGCAAACGAAACCGAGACGACGGTAGCGAGCTCTCCCCCGCCACAATCGAACACCCGCACAAATGCATCCACGACGGCGACTACGACAGCAATCCCCGCTTCGGGTCCCTGTCTCGACGTCGGCTCCTCGCTCGTCACCGACGCCATCGGCACGCTGGGCACCGACATCAACGGGGGCAATTGGATACCGAGATCCGCGAGCGAAGAACAGATCGGGAATTGTCCTGACCTGCTCTGGGTTTCGGTGGACGGCGACGGCGTCGGCGATGCGACTTACCAGTCACACGTCCTGTTCTTCCACGACGGAACATACCTGGGCACGGCTACCAGTGAGCCGTACTCGTACACACACGTCATCGACAGCAACAAGGATTCGGTATCCGTCCAATACCGTTGGCTGCTGGACGACGATGCATTCTGCTGTCCCCAAGGCGGACCGAACATAGTGAATTTCACGTGGAACGGCAGCGCCGTGGTTGCCGACGGCCAGTTCCCGCCCTCCTGAACCTGCCTGGGTCCGAGAAGGCCCTGAATGCAACTGTGCCCCAGCGACGACGGTCACTGGGGCACAGTCTTGTTCGATCTACTCGCCGGCGCTCCTACTCACCGACACCGAGTTCGCGCAGGCGAGTCTTGTACAGCTCGATGTTGCCGAGCTTGATGTCTTCGTAACCGCGAACCACGTCCGGCAGTGCCGCGATCTCGACGGCGCGATCGTATCCGTCGGTTGCGAGCGTACGAGAGAGGTCAGCGATCATGGCCTCGTACTCGGCGAGCAGTTCACGCTCGACCTTGCGGACGTGCATGTAGCCGAAGGGGTCGAGCTTGGTACCGCGAAGCTTCTTACCCTTGGCCAGAACCTTCAGTGCAACATGCGACTTGGGTCCGAGACCGATCTTCTTCTTGCGGCCCATCACTCGAAGGATCGGCGGGTGGAGCTTGTAGGTCAGGTTCTCCCCGGCCGGCACCTGAGACTTGACGTCCTCGATGAATGCGGGGTCGACCAGCATACGAGCAACTTCGTACTCGTCCTTGTACGCGGTGAACTTGAAGAGGCCGCGGGCAACAGCCTCGCTGAAATCGGTCCGCTCGGTTGCGGCACGTTCGGCGGTCCAGACTGCCTGAACCTGATCGATGTAGCGCTGGGCGATCTTGACGGACTGGAACTCGATGAGCTGCGCCGCACGCAGTTCCACCAGTCGCAGGGTTTCACCGGTGAAGGTGGTTCCGGCGAACATGTGAGCCGGTGCGACAACGGGTTCGCGGACGGACTTGGCCGGCGTGGTGACGGCCGAGAACGCTGCGGTGTCGGCAATTGCTGCACGACCCCAACGGAATGCCGCGATGTTCGCGTCCACGGCAACGCCGTTGATGCCGATCGCTTCTTCGATGGCCTCTGCCGGCAGACGAAGTCCGCCGCTCTGGTAGGCCGCACCGATCAGCAGGAAGTTGGCTGCTGCGGTGTTACCGAACAACTCCTGCGCCGCGGCGAGTGCGTCGAACGAACGCAGGGTGCGCGACACCTTGTCGAGACGGGCGAGGAGTGACGTCTCCTCGGGGTAGCGAACAGCCTTGTCGTAGACCATGTCTCCGGTCGGCGTCTGCGACGTCGAGGCGATGGAGACCGTCTTCTCGGCGTTGCCGTAGTCGAGGTTCTTGTTGTCCGTCGCGGTCAGCAGGTCGAAGGCGACAATGCAATCCGCGCTGCCCGGAGTGAGGCGGTTGGACGGCTCGAGCGCGCTGGAGCTGAAACGCAGGTGCGAGACAACCGGTCCGGCCTTCTGGCTCAGTCCGATCTGGTCAAGGCTCTCCACCTCGAGGCCGGCGCGCAGTGCAGCCGTTGCGAGCACCTGGTTGACGGTCACGATGCCGGTGCCGCCGATGCCCGCGAGGAAAACGTTCTGCGTGCTGGTGAGCGGTCCGAAATCGGGGTCTGCGACGACGGGCGGGGCGGGACGTGCGGCCTTGGGAGCCTTCTTGCCCGGTACCAATTCGACGGTCACGAACGACGGGCAATCGCCGTCCATGCAGGTGTAATCGGTGTTGCAGGACGTCTGGTCGATCTTCGTCTTGCGGCCGTACTCGGTGTCCACGGGCTGGACCGAGAGGCAGTTCGACTTCACACCGCAGTCACCGCAGCCTTCGCACACTGCCTCGTTGATGACGACGCGAGTGTTGCGAGTGGGCAGCGTGCCACGCTTGCGCTGGCGACGAGCGTCGGCCGCACAGTGCTGGTCGTAGATCAACACTGTGACGCCCTTGATCTCGCGAAGCTCCTTCTGGGCCTCGTCGAGGCG
>NZ_LVCT01000787.1:0-29293 GCF_001647205.1 Rhodococcus sp. EPR-134 | reverse complement strand
GTGGTCAGCTTGTGGCTGAGCTGAGCAACGGAGAGGGCACCTTCCGCGTCCTGTGCACCGGTCATCGCCACTACTTCGTTGTAGAGCAACTTGTAGGTGATGTTCACGCCTGCGGCGATGCATGCCTGGACAGCCAACTGACCGGAGTGGAAGAAGGTGCCGTCGCCGATGTTCTGGAACAGGTGAGGCACGTCGGTGAACGGTGCCTGCCCGATCCACTGGCTGCCCTCGCCGCCCATTTGCGTCAGGCCGGTGACAGCGCTGTCCTCACGGCCGGACATGGTGACGAGTGTGTGGCAACCGATTCCGCCGCCGCCGATGGAACCCTCGGGGATAGCGGTGGAACGGTTGTGGGGGCACCCGCTGCAGAAGTACGCGGTTCGCTTGGCGGAAAGCACGTTGAGCGACAGCGGGGCCGGGAGGGTGCGCTTGAGCTCGACGTGCGGCTTCAGTACGCGGCGCAACGGGGCGAGCAGCCGGCCTGCGGTCAGTTCACCACTGGCAGGCATGAGCAGACGGCCCTGGCCGTCACGCTTGCCGATGATGCGAGGGGCATCGTCGGTGCCGTACAGGACTTCCCGGATCTGAGCTTCGATGAACGCGGTCTTGTCCTCGACCACGACGATCTGCTCGAGGCCTTCGGCGAACTCCTTGATCTTCTCGCCCACGACGGGGTAGCACATTCCGATGCGAAGGAGACGGATCCCGGCGCGGTGCAGTGCGGCATCATCGACGCCGAGGTCTGCCAAAGCTTGACGGACGGAGTCGAAAGTTGTACCGGTGGCGGCGATACCGATCTTCGCACCGGAGGGGTTGACCTCGATCACATCGAGCTTGTTGGCAGTTCCGTACGCGTGCACAAGATCCCATCGCGGGCCGTACAGATCGGCCTCGGCGATGACACTGTCCGGCGGCGCGGCCATCTGACGCTGCTTGTAGACGAAGGGCTTGCCCTCGAACTGCACTTCCGGAACCACGATGTCGAAGTCCGCGATGCTGCCGTCGATCGTCCAGGCACCGTCTGCGACGTCGGCGACGATCTTCAGCGCTACGACGCAACCGGAGACACGCGAGAGAGCAACGGCGTGCATACCCATCGTGATGATCTCTTCGGCATTGCGTGGGAAGAGAACCGGCACGCCCATCGCGGCAAGCGAGCGCTCGCTGACGGCCGGAACCGTGGAGGACTTCGACGCGGGGTCGTCGCCCACCAGGAGGACGACGCCGCCCTTGGGGTTCACGCCGTACATGTTGGCGTGGCGAATGGTGTCGGTAGCGCGGTCGACGCCGGGGCCCTTGCCGTACCAGACGCCGGTCACGCCGTCGTGGGTCGCGGTTCCGGCAGGGAGATCCGTCTGGCTTCCCCATACCGCCGTGGCGGCGAGCTCCTCGTTGAAGCCAGGGATGAAGGTGATGTCGTGCTCGGCGAGAACCTTGGGCATGCCGTGAAGCATCTTGTCGACGCCACCGAGGGGGCTGCCCTGGTAACCGGAGACGAAGGTGGCAATACGCTTACCTGCCCGAATGTCGCGAACGTGCTGCTCGACGAAGCCGCGTGCAATTGCCTGAACACCGGTCAGCAACACCGGTCCCGATCCCGACCGGTACCGATCATCGAGGTCATAGGGCTTGGCCTGGGCTACGCCCGACACCAGTTCAGTCATCGTGGACCACCGTTCCGTCTGCAGTGCATTTCAACTACCGTGCATTTTCAACAACCGCGTAACTCGATCTGTTCAGATGATCGTGGTCGAGGTATGTGAAAGCGTCAACAGAGGCTTGTTCAACTATTCAAATTGACAATTTGTGAGCCAAATCACGTGACCTAGGTCATCGAATCAATCAGTTGGAGACCCGTTCGTGGCGCTACGGCGAAACGGACATAAAACGTTCCCGACAATGCACACCGAGAACTTTCTTGACATTGACGCAACGTCAACTTGCATGCTGAATGAGCACAACCGATCCGAGAGTAGGAACTCCACGTGAGCGAATGGTCCATCCAAGAACTCGCCAAATCCGCAGGTACCACCAGCAGAACGCTGCGTCACTACGGCGATTTGGGACTCCTGGAACCGAGTCGCATCGGCGCCAACGGCTACCGCTTCTACGACGAAGACGCCCTGGTGCGACTGCAACGCATCCTTCTACTTCGGGAACTCGGACTCGGATTGCCGGCCATCGCCGAAGTCCTCACCGGCGAACGCGATACGGCCGCCGCACTGCGTACGCACCTCGAACTCCTCGAGCAAGAGCGCACGCGGATCTCGAGACAGATCGAATCGGTCAACAGGACCTTGAACAAGACGAAGAATGGTGAATCACTCATGCCGGAAGATGTTTTCGACGGGTTCGACCACACCCGATACAAGGACGAGGTCATCGAGCGCTGGGGCAAGGACGCCTACACCAGCGGCGACAACTGGTGGCGGTCGATGTCGGAGCAGGACCGTAAAGCTCATCTGCAAGCTCAAGCCGACATCGCAGCGGCATTCGGAAAAGCACTGACAGCGGGGCTGTCCGCGGAAAGCGACGACGTCCAGACGATTACCCGAAGACAGTTCGAGTGGATAAAGATCGGTTGGCAGGGAAGGACTCCCAGCGCCGACGCCTTCACCGGACTCGGCCAGATGTACGTCGACGATCCCCGCTTCACTGCAAACTACGACAAGTACGGAGAAGGCACCGCTTCGCTGGTCCGTGACGCGATGAAGGTCTACGCCGAGCGCAATCTGCACTGACGCCGATCAGTCCTGCCCACTGCCGAGGAGGTTGTGTCGGTGCGCTGCCGCGACAGCCTCTTCCCGGGAATGTGCACCGAGTTTGCGATACAAGGCTCGGAGGTGACTCTTCAGCGTGTTGTTGGATACGAACAACCGCCGCGCGATCTCACCGATCGGAATGCCGAGACCCAGTTCCACGAGAACGTCCATCTCCCGTTTCGTCAATTGGACCCGAACGATGGCCGCCGGATATATCTGCGCCGCTTCGGATTCGAGAAAGGTCGCGACGGCACTGCTCGAGCCCTCGGCCCGATCTTCGAGTTGCCTGATCAGATCACGCGGTATCGTCGCCAGGGCCGACAGGACACCGGAGGTTTCGAGCAGTCCGCGAGCTTCCTCCCATGTACTCGCGGCAGCGGGGATCCTGCCCAGTTCACACAGAGCAGCGCATTCGATCAGCAGAGATTCGAGCCGAAACCTCGTGAGATACTGCCCGCTCCAGTCGATTTCGCGGCACAATTCCAATGCCTGGGACGGCGACCCGGTCAGGAGATGCGTCCGCGCCACGGAGACCGTGACAACTGCAAACGTATGTGGCGCAGCGACTGATTCTTCCAGCGCCTTGGTACCCTCCCCGGACGCCAACAGAAGATCGATACGTGCCGCGGTGAGAAGCGCGTCACCGAGCGATCGTTCACACGGATTCACGTGCCCGTGCGTTGCCACTGCGCGCTGGAGGGAAATCAGCCCCGAGAACGGGTCCGATTGCAGCAGTGCAAATCTGGTGTAAGTGTAGGCCGCGAACGCCCACAGGTCGCCCGGCGGTGTAACCTCGGCGAGTGCGTCCATCGCGGCAGCTCCGGCGTGCAGGTCCACGCTGTCGCACGCCACCAGTGCCCGCGCGATCGCTCCCCCCATGTGCGAGGGCGGTCCCAACCATCCCGAAACGTCCGGGTGTGTGCTTTCCAGGTGCAGCCAGTCCGTCGCGTGCGCGACGTCCCCGATCAGCGCGGAGTTGAGCGCGGCATTGCCTGCGGCGTGACGCAGGACGAACTCCGGACCATGTTGCACCGCACCTTGATAGGCGAGTCGCAATTCCACCGCGGCATCACCGAGGTCACCGGTCAATTGATGCGAGACCCCCCAGATCAGCCGCAGGGCGGGCAGTTGAGACCCCAACGCGCCCAACGACTCGTCGCCGAGGCCGTACACGACGTGCGCCAATTTGCGCGTGATCTCGGTAGAGCGTTGGTACTTACCGGATGTTCTCAGCACCACCGATTGGACAGTTCCGACGTTCAACAAGCTGTGCGCATGCGGACTACCACCTATCGCACGCAATTCCGCCGGTTCCGTCGGTAATGAATCGCCGTTGATCAACTGCGGCCGCAGACGTGATTCGAGCAGGTCACGACCCACCAGAATCGAAGGGTTCGAACTGAGTACGTCACCGGGTATGGATTGCAACGCAGTCCGGACCAATCCGGTGTGATCGACCAGAAGATCAGCCCAGTGGCGCTCGAGTATGTCGAGCACCCTGGTCCACTTGCGTCCGTCCAAGGCGTAGTGAACGGCACCGGCTATATCCGAAGTCCCGAGAGCGTGATCGACGAGAACCTGGAAGGGATCTTCGAATCCATCCCCTTGTTCGGCCCGTATCTGTATGAATGCCAGTCGAACTGACGGCGCGAAGTACCAGGACGGTTCTCCCTCGAAACCATTCCGGAAGATCAGACCGAAAGACTCGAGCAAGTCCAGTTTGCCCTCCACGTCAAGATCGTCGGACAAGACACGAGCGATCTCTGGTGTCACCGTGCGGGCAGCGGCGATCGTAGTCGCGAAGTCGAACAACTCGAGCGACTTGCCCGACCGAGGAGCGGTCCGACTGACGTACGCGTGGATCGCCTGGTCCACTCGCTGCTGAACGCGTTCGCGTCCACGGCTCGGTTCACTCAGCCCCGCAACCGCACTCAGAGCAACCTTCATCAGCACGGGAACGCCGGCGACGCGTTCACAGATCGAATGGACGATGCCCGAGGGAAGGTGAATCCCTGCCTCCGCGAACAGAACGGTGGACTCGTCGAGCGTGTATCTGAGGTCGTTCGCGCACAGGTACTCGTCCACACGGACGTCTTCGAGCAAGTCCGTCGCAGACCGATCCTGCAGCGTGACGATTACTTTCAATCCGGGAAGCCGCACGATCAGATCCACGATTCGGCGTCCCACCTCGTCACCCTCAACCAGGTCGATGCGGTTGAACACCAACACGAATGGTGCGGGCGACGAGTCGAGGAGTGATTCGATCGCGCCCACTGGATCCTCGCGCATTCGTGGCGGGGCCTCGAGTGATTCCAGCGAATCCTGAATTACTGCGAGCGCGGTGTTCCAGTACTCGAGGGGGGTCATCCGATGCGATGGCGCCGGCACCCAGACTACCGGTCTGCTCGGCACCTGCCCGAGAGTCGTGAGCCACAACGCGGCGAGTTCCGTCTTGCCGAACCCAAGCGGCGAATCGATGACAGTCAATCCCGCCGAGCGTTCCATCAATCCGAGGAGGCGGGGACGAATCGCCGTGGCTCCACGCCCGGCAAGCCGCCTTTGCAGCGTGCCCCTTCCTCGAGGATTTCGCTTTGCTCGAGATAGCTGCGATCGATTCGAAGTGGACGTCATGATGGCCGACAAACGAGCAGTCGATCCCCGCCGAACTCGAGATTTCGTTCGAGCATCGAACTCCCAACCTGTCCACCCATAACGAACAACATAGACAGCTTCGCCGCGACACGCGAGCACTGGCCGTCTCACAAATACGCCCGATTTGTCTCATTATGTGGGCTCGGTCACTATTGACGTCTATTTGCGGGAGAGTGACTGCGACCTGCGGGATCTGACATATCATGCCCGCGTGTCGATGAATTCCGCCCGCATCCGCGTGTCGACCCGATCGGTCGATCCTGCGGACGCCGACGACTTCTGGCGCAGTGTCACACGTCCGTTCTTCGTCACCGACCGAATTGACCCTGACACATCTCTCGAAGGCTCGATCACAGCGCTTTCCATCGGAACCTCGTTGATCGGTCAAACTACCTTCAACGCACAGAAGTACACCCGAAACAATCGGCTGATCGCCGAGAGCGGACTCGACGATGAATACATGGTCCAGGTCGTCCTCGACGGGCAGTTGAGCGGCAACGCCGACGGAGTCGATTTCGTCGCACGTCCAGGCGATGTCACATTCTTCGACCTCGGGCGTACCTGGACCGCCGACGCGGAGGCGGAATCGACAGGGCGCACCATCACGCTCCTCGCACCGCGTTCCCTCGTCGAGGCCGAGTCGAAGGGTCGTTCTCTACACGGGACGGTACTGCGCGGAGTTCCTGCCGTCGTGCTCGCTCAGTGCATGCAATCGGTCGTACTCGCGCTACCGCATCTCGATCCCGATGCTGCGGCCGGCTACGAGGACGTCGTCGCTTCCCTCCTTCGTGTCAGTTTGGGTATCGCCGAACCTGATCTGTCGCCGCGGCCCGATCACTCTCTCCGCGATCGTGCGTACGCCCACATCGCCGAGCATCTCTCGGAGACCTGGCTCGGCCCGACGAGCATGTGCGCAGCATTGTCCGTCTCCCGGGCACAGCTCTATCGCGCATTCGCATCCGACGGCGGAATAGCTCTTGTCATTCGGCGGAAGCGTCTCGAACTCGTCTACCGCGAATTGACCAGAACCGAGATGCCGAACGAAACGATCGAAGCGTTGGCCCTGCGATGCGGCTTCACCTCGAAATCCCAGTTGGCGCGAGCGTTCAAGGACTTCTACGGGATGACCCCGAGCCAAGCCCGAACCGACGGCAGACGCACGATCGGGGACCCGTCGATCGCACGCCTGCGCCGCCGACTCGAGTTCTTCAGCCCCTGAATCCGAGATACTCCACAGCCTCGCGAGCGTGCCTGTGTTCTAGTTGATCCATGAGCTGGGTCGACAAGGAACTGAGTCTGGCTGCGCTCACAGGTGCGGTCACAGGTGTCGCCGTGATGATCCCGATAGTCGGAGATGGAGCCTGGTCCTGGATAGGACTGTTCATGTCGGCTGTCGTCGCTACTGGTGACCCGGTGCGAGATGCCGCAGGGTTCCCGATGTCCTTGATCGTACTGGCGGTCATCGCCGCAGTTACGTACGTGTTCTCCTACCTGCTCGCCCCCGCCCAGGCCTCCCAGACGCCGTAAGAACCTCTATTTCATCGCAATTCATCACTCGAACCGCGGAAGCGACGACTGAACTATCCGCACCCGGCAACGAGCTCAGATCACTTCAGCTGGAAATGAACCGGAGAACAAACTGCTCGATGCCTTCCGATATGACCTTGGTCAGCGCGGTGAAGTCGTTCGACCAGCGTTGAATATCCAAGCTGCTCATCACTTTCCTCCGTTCTTCGTCCCGCTGCCCGTGACCGCACAACGTATGCGGGACGTTGGGGCGCGCTGGAACTATCTGCGACAACGCGGTTTCCGTTACCAATTGACCGGTCGAACAGCACAGCTTTTCGCTACCGCATCAGACGGTCACTTCTTCGACCGGTTTCTCCTCGTGGCTCGCCGCGCCGAAGACGGCCACGGCGACGGCGCCCGCGATTGCCCCGACGAAGCCGACCACGGCAAGCCATTCCAGGCCCGGTCTCGACGCGTCGCCGAGCACCACGACGCCGACGATTCCCGGAACCACCGTCTCGCCGACAACCAGAGCCGCTGTCGCTCCGTTGACGGATCCCAGTTGCAGCGCCACCGTGTGCAGATAGAAACCGCCCAGGCCCGAAACGAGGATCGCCCAGCCGGCCGGATCGCGGAGCATCGTACCGATTTCGAACGGATCGATTCCGTAGACCACGCGTACGGCAATGGCCAGACAGCCGAACAGCACACCCGAGATCAACCCGGCGACAACTGCTGCGCGTGAGCCCAACCATCGGATCAAACCGATGCCGATCAGCAAGATCAACGCCGAGCCCACGAGGACACCCCAATGGACGACGTCGTTGGAACTCCCACCGCCCGCGTGACCTGACGACAATCCGAGCAGCAGGAGCGATCCGATCACCGCAGCGATCGCGAACCAGTCGCGACGATGCAACTGGATGCCGAGGACCACGGTCCCCAGCACTGCCGTGATGACGAGATTGGCACTGACCACTGTCTGCGACAAGAACAGTGGAATGAGCCGCGCGGAGATGGCACTTCCGGCGAATCCGACCGCATCGAGCACGGTGCCCAGGATGAACGACGCCGTCAGCGCGGCCGCGAACGTCGAACGCAAGGTCGGGCCACCCGACGCCGTCACGTGTCCGGCCTCGCCACGCTGCTCGGCGGCAGCTGCCGACTTGCGCGCGCCGTAGGCTTGCAGCACGGATGCAACGCCGTACCCGACGCATGCCACGATCGCGGCAATCAGTCCGATCAGCATCGAAATTCCACACGAAGTTCCTGGGCAATGGTCATGGAGATAGACCCTGCCTTATTTCCCCAGGCCTGACATCACCCTCAGGTATTCGAACAAGTGCTACCCGAGAAGTACACCGACCGCCCCTGACCGGTACCTGGGGACACCCCGACCCCTAGTGGAATTGCTTGAGAGCCCTGATCTTGTTCATGACGTCGAGCGCCGCCACCTTGTACGCCTCGGACAGTGTCGGATAGTTGAAGACGGCGTCGACAAGGTATTCGACGGTCCCGCCGCACCCCATCACCGCTTGGCCGATATGCACGAGATCCGTTGCACCCGAGCCGAAGATATGAACACCGAGCAGTTTCAGGTCATCCGTCGACACCAGGATCTTGAGCATCCCGTAGGTGTCGCCTGCGATCTGCCCGCGTGCGAGTTCGCGGTATCGGGAAACCCCGACCTCGTACGGCACCGATTCCTTGGTCAAATCGACCTCGGTGGCGCCCACGTACGACACCTCGGGAATCGAGTAGATGCCGATCGGCTGCAGATCCATCAGCTTCGCGCCTGGTTCGTCGAAGGCATGATAGGCCGCGAGTCGACCTTGATCCATCGACGTCGCCGCCAACGCCGGGAATCCGATGACGTCACCGACGGCGTAGATGTGTTCGACCTTGGTGCGGAAATTGTCGTCGACGTAGATACGGCCACGTTCGTCGGCTTCGAGCCCGGCGTTCTCCAGCGCGAGTGGCGCCGTGAGGCCTTGCCGTCCAGCCGAGTACATCACGGTCTCGGCTGGAATCTGCTTGCCGCTGCGCAGCGTCGTGAGCGTTCCGTTCGCTCCGACGTCGACGGCCGTCACTTCTTCACCGAATCGGAAAGTGACCGCCAGATCGCGTAGATGGAATCGAAGCGATTCGATGACCTCGGGGTCGCAGAAGTCCAGCATCGACGTCCTCTTCTCGACGACGGTGACCTTGGTGCCGAGTGCCGCGAACATCGATGCGTACTCGATACCGATCACTCCCGCGCCCACGACGACCATGGTGGTCGGGATGGAGGTCAGATCGAGGATTCCGTCGGAGTCGAGCACCCGGTGACTGTCGAAGGACACCCCCGCCGGGCGAGCAGGCAACGTTCCGGTCGCGATCACGACGAACTTCGCCGTGATCGTCATCTTGTCTCCGCGCGAGGAGTCCTCGACGAGGATGGTGTGCTCGTCGACGAACGAGCCGACCCCTATCAACAATTCGACGCGGTTGCGCAGAAGCTGAGATCGAACGACTTCGATTTCTTTGGTGATGACATGCTGGGTTCGCGCCAGCAGGTCGGCCGGAGTGATGTTCTCCTTGACGCGGTAACTCGCGCCGTACAGTTCGCGTTGGTTCATCCCGGTGAGGTAGAGAACCGCCTCACGCAACGTCTTCGACGGAATGGTGCCGGTGTTGACGCACACTCCCCCGAGCATGTTGCCCTTCTCGACCATCGCTACCCGTTTACCCAGCTTGGCCGCCGCGATGGCAGCCTTCTGCCCACCCGGGCCGGAGCCGATCACAACCAGGTCGTATTCCATCGGATCAGTCATCGCTTAGAAATACCGTCTGCATACGACCGGCAGATGCCGAGCATGTCAATACTCGGTGAACAATCCGCGCGCCGAAACGACACGACGGCAGTACACGAACCCTGTTGCAATTAAAAGAGATACAGCCGAATCTATACGAAACTTGCTACACATAAACATATTCCGACGTTCGCATGCGCACATGCTTCGTCGCCGACGGAATTCACAACGGTCTGTTGAAATTTGTTTCACCACAGAGTGATTGATCGATCAACTGACAGGTGACCAGGGCCGTAAACCGGATGTCCAGTATTCGAATTGTCCGAAATAACGAGCGGAATGTTCCTCGTCACATCCCGCACCGAAGCAGTTGCGCGGAGCCTCGGGCCGCGTTCTACTTGCCTTGACTAATCATCTGTCACTCTCGGTTACAAACATCCGCCCCGTTCACGATCCCCACCTTTCGCCATCTCGAGAGATCAGGTTTCCCAATGGAATTCACGGAACTTGCCGACTATCCCCTACCTCCAGGGACCGTCACCGAGTGGACTCCCGCCGCGGTGAATCCGCCCGAGCTGTGGCCTGTCGACCAGCGTCCCGCCAGCTACATACACGAGGCACACTTGAAACATGCCGAGCAGGCGAAACGGCAGGTGCACCATCAGACCGACGTGTGCACTCCGTCGTGGCTGGGCACCTCGTTTCGCATCCACGACCGACTCGACCGAAGGACCTGGGCGGCCGCTCTCGATCACTGGATCGATCGCCACGAAGTGCTCCGAACACACGTCGCCGTGGAGGGCGAAACGATAGTCCGACGCACCGCGGCGTCTGGAGACGTTCGGATTCTGGGCGCCGAGGTCGGACACCTTGCGTCCTCGATGTCTGTCTTCACGCATCTGCAGCAACTGCTCGACCGATCGACCGATCCACTTGTCTGGCCTGCGTATCAGTTCGCGACGATCGAAGGCCCCAACCACTTCACCGTGGTTTTTGCCGCTGATCATGCTCTGCTGGACGGATATTCGGTGGCGTTGACCGCGCACGAACTGCAGACGATCTACCGATCGTTGAGCGAGGGAAGCCCTCCCTCGCCGCCGGAGACCGGAAGCTACATCGACTTCGGCACCAAGGAACGAGATCTCGTGGGACACGCGGACCGCTCTCACCCGGCAGTGCAGACGTGGCGCGAGTTCTACGCGCAGGGCGAGGCTCCGTACTTTCCAGCGCTACCCGAACCGGTCACCGGACGCCGAGTCCCTCAGCAGAGCCTGTCCGCCTGGCTTCTGAGCGCCCGGGGAGCCGAACGCCTGGCAGAAGCGAGCAAGCGCAGCAACCAAGGATTCCTGGCCGCGATACTCGCGTGCGCGGCCAAGGTGACCGGCGATCTCACCGGTGCAGACGAATTCCGCGTCGTCGTGCCGCAACACACCCGTTCGGAGCTTCGATGGGCCGCGTCGCTGGGATGGTTCATCGGTGTTGTGCCGGTGAGGATTCCGATTGCCCCCGCCGCAACCGTGAGCGATCTGGCCAAGGTTGCCGGCACGGAGATACGGCGCGTCCGCCCCGCCGCGGCACTGCCGTATTCGAAAGTGTGCGAGCTGATCGACTCCCCGCAGCACCTGCCGTTCGTGCTCTCGTACATGGACGTTCGTCACGTTCCTGGTGCCGAGCAATGGACGAGCTGGCAGACCAGGGGCCTTCGTAGTCGAGATCATTCGGGAACCGACGTCTACATCTGGCTCACGCGGACTCCCGAAGGGCTGAATCTGGCCATACGCCACCCGGGCAACGCGCGCACGAGCCGCCACATCCATCAGTTCGCGGGACTCCTACGCCGCGAAATGGAGGACTTTGCCTTCTCGACCGACACTTTCGCACCTCCGACCAACACCGCCGTACCGATCAATACCGCTGCACCGATCGAGGAGAACTCTCATGGAAATGACACCCATCGATCTCTGGGCACCGAAAGCCGGGACGCTCACCGAGTTCAGGCCTACTGAACAATCCCTGGCGGCGGCATCCGGGGCACCGCGGAGCGACCAACCGCTCTCGTTCCTACAGGAAGGACACATTCGTACCGCCGATCACAAGCGCGCACAAGGCGTCGACTGGTCACCGTGGATCGGATTCACGTTCACTCTGCCCGGTGATCTCGATCGGGAGGCACTGCGTCGGGCGGTCCAGGCGTTTGTCCTGCGGCACAACACACTGCACAGTTGGTTCGAGGTGAGATCATCCGAAGATCCCGACGGTAGCGGGGTCATCGACCGTCACGTGGTGGATGCGTCGACGATCGAACTCACGCCGCACAGCGTCGGTTCTCTGAACACGACAGATGCGGTTCGCGAGCATGTGAGCCGAAGTTTCGCCGGCGATACCAGCCCATTGCAATGGCCCTCGTTCATCAGTGGCGTCGTCGAGCACGGCGCCGGCTTCACCGTCTACTACGGCGTCGATCACTCGCACACCGACGGCCTGTCGTTGATGCTGGGCGTCGAAGAACTTCGTGCGCTGTACATCGCCGAAAGCGCCGGCATCGAGGCTCAACTTCCCTCTCCCGGCAGCTACGTCGAGTACAGCGGCGAGGAACGGACATCCGCGGGGAACCTCGACCTGGCCGCAGCGCCTGTGCAGCAGTGGATTTCGATTCTCGCCGCCAACGCCGGCCAACTCCCGACGTTCCCCCTCGACCTCGGTGTCGCGCGGGGCGAACAGGCCCGGTCGACCCGCACACACATCGACGTTCTCGACAGCGACGAGTCAGCCGCGTTCGCAGCGCTGTGCAAGTCCAATGGCGTCGGCTTCTCCACGGGGATCTTCGCAGCCCTCGCCCTCACAGAGATCGAAGTTGCGGATCGAGCGAACTACTTCGCGCTCAACGCAGTCGGCACTCGCTCCGATCCGAGATACCTCTATTCCCAAGGCTGGTTCATCAATCTCGTCCCGGTCTCGTTCACGCTGAGCGGTGTCACGAACTTTACCGATGCACTCCCCCTTGCCCACGCTGCTCGCGCTGCGGTGAAGGGACTCGCGGACGTGTCCATTCACTCGGTGATCGCCCAGGTGTCGAAGTTGACCGGATCCGACATCGGTGGAACCTCGGTCCCGCCGATGGTGTCGTACATCGACATGCGCCTGATTCCAGGTGCCGAGCACCATGACGAACTCGAGGCGCGGGCACTGGGTGGGCCAGGAACGACGGGTGATCTGTCGATGTGGATCAACCGGAAGGAAGACCGTACGTACGTGATGGTCAGTTTTCCGGACACCGAGCAGGCGCACACATCGGTGAATCGGTACCTACGACACCTTCGCAACGTCCTGAGAACGGTCGCTGATACCGGCGACTACCGTGTCGTGCGTCAGGCGGATGCACGTCAGGAAGTGGAGACCGCCTGATGCACATCACGTTTCTCGACAGGTTCGAGGCACGGCCGGGCCGCATTCTGCAGTGGACGCCGAGCGAAATCTCCACCGGAACGACGTATCCGGTTCCCCCGACCTCCAATCAGCAGCTGCATCTTGCCGGCAGCCGCGGCGATACGACTTGGCTCGCTGCCACTTTCGACGTTCCCGGCCCCATCGACACGGACGCACTCAAGGCCAGCTTCGAGGAATGGACGTCCCGTCACGACGCCCTGTCGTGCTCGTTCTCCCAGGCCGAAGAATCGGGTGAATCCTCGGCACTGTTCGTCGACGTCGCCGACGTCGGCGATCTGCGCCTGCGTGAGGAAACAGTGGCTGACGCGAGAACACCGGAGCAGGTGCGAGAACTCTTGGGCGAGCGCTTGGATCGATGGTGCAATCCTTTCGCGTTTCCCGCGTACTTTCTCGGTGCCATCACCCGCGAGGACCAGTCGACAGTGGTCTGCGGGTTCGACCATGCCATCTGCGACGGCTGGTCCATGAGCATCGCAATTACCGAGATCAGCACTCTGTATCGCGAATACACGCGGGCGGACCGTGATCCGATCGCGTCTGATCTCCTTCCGGAGCCCGGGAGTTTCCTCAACTACTGCTTCCGGGAATCGGCAACCGCGGATCCAGAGCCCGGTGACCACCGGATTGCGGGTTGGCGGTCCTTCCTCCGAGCATGCGGGGGTGACACTCCCCATTTTCCCGTAGATCTGGGACTGCCCGCCGGGGCGATGTCGCCCCAGGGCACAGACACCCGAATGCTCCTCGACGCCGACGAAGCAGAGCTGTTCGACCAGAACTGCGCCGATCATCGACACTCCTCGTTCGGTGCAATTCTTGCGTCGATCGGTTTGGCCACAACACAATTGACCGGCAAGAGGGACACGCACCTACTGTTCCCTGTTCACACGCGTCGGGAACCGCGACACAACCACACCTTCGGATGGCTGGTAGCCAATGCGCCCATCACCGTGACGAGCATGGACAATCTTCACAGCACTGCCCGGGCAGTCAATCTCGCTTTCCACGAGTCACTTTCACTGTCGTCCGTGTCGTCGAGGCAGGTTTTGCGGAGCTTGGGGCCCGAGGTTTCGCCCACTCGCAGAGACATCTTCTCGGTGTCCTACGCCGACTACCGAACCATGCCCGGTGGATCTCGCCCCCGTAAATCAAAGTCCAGCGAATCACAGCCTGCGCCGATCAATCCGCAGCAACTCAGTCGCGTCTCGAACGCCGACGACGTTCAGTTCTGGTTCTCACGAACTCACGACGGATTGGCAGTGCGGACCAGGTTTCCTGCGCCCGCTACCCGGACAGTGCACACCTTCCTCTCGCATGTCTCCGAGATCCTGTCGACGCCGTAGACGAACGGCCGCCTATCCGTAGATCTATTTGACACTTCTTTGTTGTGCACAACTTAACTGTGCGCTACAGTTGTTCTCGTGACCAACCCACTCGCCCTCGAACGCCAGGTCTGCTTCGCCCTCTATTCGGCGTCGCGGGCCACGACGGCCGCGTACCGGGCGATGCTCGACGACCTGGGAATCACGTATCCCCAGTACCTCGTCCTGTTGACACTCTGGGAACGAGACGGCCGCGGGGTGCGTGAGATCTGTGAGGCACTCGATCTCGATACCGGAACTCTGTCGCCGCTGCTCAAGAGGCTCGAGGGTCTGGGATTCATCGAGCGCCGACGCCTCACCACCGACGAGCGTCGCGTCGAGATTCACCTGACCGAGGCGGGTTCCACCTTGCGTAGCAAGGCCGAGGACATCCCGGCCAAGCTCGCAGGCGCCACTGGTCTGAGTAACGACGAACTCACCGAACTCCGAGACGTTCTCACTCGTCTCGGTGAGTCACTTCAAGCATCCAACGCCCACTCCGACGGAAAGAAGAAGTCATGAACATCGTCTACACCGCAGAAGCACTTGCCACCGGCGAAGGCCGCAACGGTCACGCTCGCACCTCGGACGGACGCCTCGATCTCGGCCTCGCCATTCCCAAGGAAATGGGTGGCAGCGGCGAAGGCACCAACCCCGAGCAGCTCTTTGCCGCCGGATACGCAGCATGCTTCCACTCCGCTCTGCAGATGGTCGCCCGTGCCGAGAAGGCCAACGTGGCTGATTCCGCAGTCGGCGCGCGGGTCGGCATCGGCCCCAACGGTGCAGGAGGCTTCGGACTCGCTGTGACGCTGGAGGTTTCACTCCCCCATCTACCCCATGATCAGGCCGTCGAGCTGACGGAGAAGGCACACCAGGTGTGCCCGTACTCCAATGCAACTCGCGGCAACATCGAGGTCACCCTCGAAGTAAGTAAGGACGACGAATGAGCACTACCACTTTCAGCCGGGAAATCCGTCTCGCTTCACGCCCGAACGGTTGGCCCACGTCGGAGAACTTCGCCACCGCCGAAGTAGAACTCCCCGAACTCGAAGACGGCCAGATCCTGGTCCGCAACATCGCCATCTCCGTCGACCCGTACATGCGCGGCCGAATGAACGACGTGAAGTCCTACCTTCCGCCGTTCCAGGTCGGTGCGCCGCTCGACGGTGGTGCCGTCGGCGAGGTCGTCGAATCCAAGTCGGCTGATCGCGCCGTGGGCGACGTCGTCGTCCACGGCCTCGGATGGCGTGAATACGCCATCCTCGACGGATCCGCAGTGACTCCGGCCGACACGTCCATCGCGCCGGCGACGGCCTACCTGGGTGCCCTCGGCATGACTGGCCTCACCGCGTATGCCGGCCTCACCGCGGTTGCGGAGTTCAAGGAAGGCGATACCGTATTCGTCTCCGGCGCAGCAGGTGCCGTCGGATCGCTCGTCGGTCAGATCGCCAAGTTGCTCGGAGCGAAGCGAGTAATCGGTAGCGCCGGTTCACCGGCGAAGGTTGCCCGACTTCTCGAACTCGGATTCGATGCGGCATTCGACTACCACGACGGCCCGATCACCGAACTACTCGCCGCTGCCGCCCCTGACGGCATCGACGTGTACTTCGACAACGTCGGTGGCGAGCATCTCGAAGCCGCAATCGATGCCATGAACCAGGGTGGCCGGATTGCCCTGTGCGGAGCCATCGCTCAGTACAACACCACCGCGAAGCCCACCGCTCCCCACAACCTGGCACTGGTGATCGGCAAGCAGCTCACACTGCGCGGATTCCTCGTGGGCGGCTACCGTCACCTCGGTGGCGAATTCCGCACCCACATGGCAGGGTGGCTCGCCGACAACAAGATTCAGTGGGACGAGACCATCGTCGAAGGTCTGGAGAATGCACCGCAAGCGTTCATCGACCTGATGCGCGGCGCGAACACCGGCAAGATGGTTGTCACGCTGTAACCCGAACAACATCTAGCTCGAACGGATATGAAAGTGGCCGCGAACTTCTCGAAGTTCGCGGCCACCTTCATATCTGAATCAAATCCCGAACGAGACTCCGGTCAACTTCTCCGACAGTGTCCACAAACCCGAGGCTGTCTTCGTATCGTGTGACTTCTTGTTCGACCCCACGACCTTCGGATACCCTCGCTGCTCGAACGGACCGTCCGGTCCGATGTAACTGCCGCCGAAGGCATCCGGCGCGGTTGCCGCCCACAGTTCGGGAAGGGCGCCCATCTCCGCGGACTGCGCGAAGATCGAATTGCCGATTCCCATCAGCTTGTCCTGGATCGACTCGGTGTGCCCCTGCAGGTTCGTCGACGCGTATCCCGGATGCGAAGCGAGCGCTTTGAGCGAAGATCCCGACGCCGCGAACCTGCGTTGAAGTTCGTACGTGAACAACAGATTGGCAAGCTTGGACTGCCCGTAGGCCAACCATCGGTTGTACTTCCGACGCTCGAAATTGAGATCGTCCAGATCGACAGTTCCGAGCTGATGCAGGGCACTGGACATCGTCACGACACGATCGGTGAGCTTGTCCTTCAGCAATCCGGTCAATGCGAAGTGTCCGAGATGGTTTGTGCCGATCTGCATTTCGAATCCGTCGACCGTCCGGCGGAACGGAACCGCCATCACGCCGGCGTTGTTCACCAGGACGTCGACCTTCTCCGTTGCGTCGGCGAAGGCTCGTACCGACGACAGATCCGAGAGGTCCAATTTGCGGACAACCGCGTTGGGCCCGATCTCGGCGGCTACGGCGTCGGCCTTCGTGGTGTCACGACAGGCGAGGACGACGTCGGCCCCGGCTTTGCCCAGCGCTCGTGCGACTACCTCACCCAGTCCGCTGTTCGCCCCCGTGACGACAAATGTGCGGCCGGTCTGATCGACTACGTTTTCTGCGGTCCATTTGGTCATGCTTTCCAGCGTACGTGCCTTACTCGCTGGTAGGGAGGGGTCGCTTTCCGTCATCGCCTGCGCTTGGCGCGGATGGGCTTGGCGCCCGGCAGCGGCGGTGCAGCCACTCTGGGCGACGGGGGCGCGGTCATTCCGGGAGTCGGCGACGATTCGGCTTCCTTCTGCTCCGCAGCGATGCGTCCGTACACAAAATGCTGTTGTCCCAGCGTCCAGCAGTTGTTACTCACGAAATACAGCAGGATCGCCACAGGCGCGAACGCACCGAAAGCGATCACCCCCACCGGAAACACCCACAATGCGAGCTTGTTCATGATCGCTGTTTGAGGGTTGACGGTTCCGGTGTCCACTTGGCGCGCGATGGATGCCCGCGATGTGAAATGTGTAGCGACGGCGGCAAATATCATCAGCGGTACAGCTACCAGAATGATGGAGATACGGCTGACGTCGCCGAATGCTTCCAGTTGTGCTGCCGGGCTCGAAATCATGGCGGACAACGGTGCGCCGAACAGTTTGGCGTCGAGAAAAGACTGCACATCCGAGGCACTGAAGAAGTAGTTGGCCGTGTTCGCGTTGTCCGCCACCGACATCGGTTCGGTCGGGCTCAGAAACGGGACGTGCGATGCCGCTCCGGTCCGATTGAACGATCGCAGGACGTGATAAAGACCAATGAACACCGGTGCCTGAACCAGCATCGGCAGACAGCCGAGCAACGGACTGTAATTATGTTCTTTCTGCAGCTTGGCCATCTCTACAGTGAGTTTCTGCCGGTCACCCGAATACTTCTTCTGCAACGCCTTGATCTGAGGTTGCAGCTTCTGCATCACCAGTTGAGTGCGGACCTGCTTGACGAAGGGTTTGAACAGCAGGGCTTTGAGCGTGAAGACGAGAAATACGACCGACAACGCCCACACGACGCCGTTGTCGGGTGATCCGGAGACCAGTGAGAAGACCTTGTGCCAGAACCAGAGGATTCCGGACACGGGGTAGTAGACAAAATCGAGCATGACGAATGAACCTCACCGAAAGGCACGCTCAGAGAGATGAGAGCGCGGGAATTGTCGTGGACGCAAGACGTCTGACCGACCTACGACGAGTTCACACCCGCCGACTGCCGATCTACAGACCGATTCCCGGAGCTCGAGGTTGCGGACGACCGGGCGCGTCCGGGCTGCTCTGCCTGCGGAAAGCACCACGCAGGCAGCGTTCGTCATCAGACGGGCCAGTGGCCGAAACCGCGCACAGTTGCAGAAGTTCGTACTTCGAGGAAGTTGCGAGCGCAGCGACCACGAACACGGCAATCGCAGTTCCCAGCACCGCGGCGCTACCCGAGGAACCAAGCGGAGGCACTGCGAGAAGAGCGATGAACGGCAGCAGAAGCAGCAACAGTGACCGTGTCACCGTTCCTGTGCTCCGCTGTTGCATGACTGCGAGAGTACAGAACGTCCGCCGAATCCAGCCAGACGCTTGCCTCACGTACTTGTTCGCGCAGCCATTTGTGCGCAGGATCGTGGTCCATCCGACCGTGCCACTGTTGAGCGTTCGGCGCTCCCGCTGCGAATCGCCTGACCGGAGCCGGGGTGAGGCCGGCCGCCGTGCCCTCCTTGATTCGGATCACGAAAGTCCGTCGAAGTTCTCGCGATCGATCAACAGGCCTTGCACCCACAATGCCGCTCGAAACAGGTATGCACCCCGTCCAACTGACCGATGCGAACACGTCGAGGCGCAACCAGGCTGAGTGTCGCAAGCCGAAGCCCGATCACACCCAGCTGGACACCTGCTTCGGGACGCATCGACGCAAAGGCAACACAAGAAATGTCGCACCACCGATTCACCGACCCCCGCACGAAGAAGCATGCACTCGGACGAGCGCTTGTCGTCGGCGTTCTTTCCCTGACAACCCTTGCCGTGAGTATCGACACCGCGAACGCTCAGGCCCCCGTGCTTCGGGACTGGAACATCGCCGCAGTTTCCGTCGACACGAATCCGGCGAAGGTGTCAGCTTTCGCTTCCTCGGATACAGGCCGCGTATTGGCAGCCGCAGAGTCCAAGATCGGCGCTCCGTACGTCTGGGGCGCGACCGGGCCGGACTCGTTCGACTGCTCCGGTCTCGTTCAATGGGCCTATGCACAAGCGGGCGTTTCGATTCCGCGAACCAGCTACGACCAGGCGGTTGGCGGCACTCCAGTTTCCCGGGACGATCTACAGCCGGGTGACGTGGTCCTGTACTACGGCGGGGAGCATGTGGGGATCTACGCCGGAGGCGGTGAGATCGTTCACGCCCCGACGTCCGGGGAGTCAGTCGAACGCGCACCCGTGGACTCGATGCCGTACTACCTCGCCCGACGTTACTGACATGAATCCCGCAAGCTCGATGAAACAGCGTGTATCGCGGCGATATTCGAATCGCTCGTCGCGAGCCGAACGATTGACACTCCCCCATTGCGCGGAATGTGATGTCATCCTCTCGCCCGCGAGCGCGGTCTGCGCCAGGTGCCGTGGGGCGCGGTTGGACGTGACGCGGTGTTGCGGAGACGGCACTGTCGTGTCCTGGCGAACGGTTCACGGCGACCCCTCGACCGTTCTCGCCATCGTGGAATTGGACGAGGGGCCGTGGCTGTACACTTTCCTCACCGAATCCCCTCGCGCGGATGCGCCTGGACCGCTAAGAGTGTCGTTTCAGGGGCGTGAAGAAGGTAAGCGCTACCCGCTGTTCTGCTTGTGCGGCGACGACCGTGGTGAACTGCTATCGGACGTCAACTCCGGCCTGCTGAGCCATTGACCTCACGCGAGTCACGCTCCTGCGCGGTCGAGACGTACCACGCTGCGATCTGCGCTCTGGAACTGAATCCCAGTTTTGTCAGTACGTGTTCCACGTGTCCCTGAGCGGTGCGCAGCGAGATTACCAAGTGCTCCGCAATCGCGCGATTGGTCAACCCTTGGGCAACCAGTTCCGCAACTTGCTGCTCACGAGGAGTGAGGTGAGGCCCTTCAGCCGACGACGCAGTAGTGACACTGGAGCGCTTGTCGAGCGCATATGCGACAGCTTCACCCTCGGACATCGCAAACCCGCTGCGAAACGACTTGTCGAAAGCATCGTCACCCATGGCTTTGCGAGCAGTCTCTGCAGCAGTGTCGTGATGAGCTGACAAACCCGGCAGGCCCGCCAGCCGTCCCCCGACCTTCTGCCAATACATGGCTGCCGCGCCGAGCAGAACCGCTGCATGCTTCCAATCACGTTGCGCTGCAGCAATCCACGCCAACGGCTCGATACACCACGCCGAGTTCATCGGGGCATCGAGAATTCTCAGACTTCGAGTCAAATAGTCACTTGCGGCATCCAATTCACCTCGGAGCCAGCTCACGAGCCCGAGAGTTCCCAGCGCAAATGCCTGGAACATCATCTCGTCGGCGGGCACGGTGATCGCGAGAATCTCTTCGTTGCACTCCACAGAGCGATCAAGAGCGCCGGACAGGAAGTACGCGACTCCCAAGGTGTCCAGGCCGATCACAACATGCAGCAGATTCTTGTCGAGTCGAAACAGCGTCAACGCGGATTCCAGCTTGGCTGTAGCGGTATCGAAGTTACCTCTGAAGGTATCGACGTATCCGTCTCCCCACGTCGCCAAGCCGCGCGAGCGCACATCCGCCAAGTCGTTTGCCAGGCGCCAACTCTCGTCGACCAACTCTTCTGCCCGTTCGAGCTCCCCCTGCATCGCGTGATTCACGGCGTCGATGGCCAAGACATCCACTCGGAACGGATCCAGCTCTCGATCCTCTGCATTCAAGGCTCGATCCGTCCAGTAACGCGCCTGCACAAGTAATCCACCTGCAAGCCAGAATCTGTACAACGCACCGACCATTCGCGTTGCAGATCGCGCCTCTCCGGCAGTGGAAATCGAGTACTCCAACGCATCGTTGACGTTGCGCTGTTCACGACCGAGCCTTGCGATCCAGGCAGCTTGCCGGCCACTGATCCACTCGGCTTCCGCATGAACGACCAGTGCCTCGAACCAATCACGATGGCTTCGACGCAGAGCGGAATACTCACCGGCGGACTCCAACTTTTCATGTCCGTACTCGCGGAGTAGGTCGAGGAGGTGGTACCGAACATCCCCGTCGGTTTCCTCACGAATCAGGATGGACTTCTCGACCAACGCGGTGACGAGATCGAGCACTTCGGTCGAATTCATGTCCTGCCCACACACGCCCTCAGCGGCATCGAGATCGAACCCACCCGAGAACACCGACAACCTCCCCCACAACTGCTGTTCGGTTGGCGAGCAGAGGTCGTAACTCCAATCGATCGACAATCGCAGCGTCTGTTGACGACTCGGAACGTCGCGTCCACCCGTTGTAAGAAGTCGGTATCGATCCGAGAGCCTGTTCATGATCTGCTCAGCAGACATACCACGCAGGCGAGCTGCCGCCAGTTCGATCGGAAGTGGGAGTCCATCCAAGTCGTGACAGATATGCGCAACGGCGCGCTTGTTCTCCTCGGTGAGGGTGAAACCAGGTACGACGGAAGCCGCACGCTCGGTGAACAACGACACCGATTCGTACTGGGCAATTCCCTCGAATTCGGGCGGCTGTTGCTGCGGTGTGGTGAGTGAGGGAACGCGCATCGTCACCTCACCGCCCAGGCCCAGCGATTCGCGGCTCGTCGCCAGGATCTTGACGCCGGCACATCGCCGTAGGATCGCGCCTACGAACACAGCGACGGCATCGACCAGATGTTCACAGTTGTCGAGCACCAACAGCAGACTCCGATCGGCGCAGTAGTCGATCAATGCCTGCAGCGGGTCCGCCGACGAGACCGACCGGACACCAAGGGTCACGGCGACATGATCTTCGAGGAGATCCGAATCTGTCTGCTCCCCCAGTTCCACCAACCAGGCACCGTCTCGAAACACCCTTTGCAACGCGCCCGCAAGTCGGATCGCGAGCCGTGTCTTGCCCACGCCACCGATCCCGGTGAGTGTCAACAAACGGGACGTCTCGAACAATCTCCTGGCGTCGGCCAACTCACGCCGACGACCGACGAAACTCGTCAGCTCCAAGGGCAGGTTGCCGACAACTCGCTGGTCGGCTTCTGAGCGCACAGCGGATGCCATCGACCGACTCGCTTTCTGCCATACCACTACACAACAACGCTACCCCCACGATCGGCCTCCCGAGCAGCACTCACGCGAGCATGTGATCGGAGCCCACTTGTTCTCCCCCGAGTGCGAGATGCACGACGGCCACACCGGCGTCACGCAGACGAAACAACGTATTCCTACTCTGGCAGACAGACGAAGGGAGACCGACATGCCGCCGCGCCGTAGATCGGTACTGCTGACGCAACTGGTAATCGATGCTCCCGGAAGTCCACAACAAACGATCCTCGACGAACTGCGGCGAGTGATTCTGTCGGGTTCGGCGCCTCCGGGTACCCCGATTCCTCTCGGCGACGTGGCTGATGTGTTCGGTGTCAGTCGAATACCTGTGCGGGAATCACTGAAAACACTGGTCGGAGAGTCCTTGGTCGACCATCGACATCAATTCGGCTACACCGTTGCTCAGCTGACGCCGGCAGAACTGCGAGAGATGTACATCGTCCGCGAAACTCTCGAATCAGCTGCATTGGCCGTCGCCGTCGAGCAGGCAACCGAAGAGGATCACGAACACGCCGTCGAGGTGAACTCCCGTTTGGAGATCGCATTGCGCTACGACGACTCTCAGTCCTATCACTGCGAGAGCCGAAACTTTCATCTCGCACTGACCCGACCGTCTCAGATGCTTCGACTTCTGCACATGTTCGAAGCTGCCTGGAACATCACCGAACCAGTACAGCCGATGGTCCATGTTGCCGGCGTCGATCGCCGGGTTCTGCACTCCGATCACACCGCGATGCTGGACGCATTCCTGCGTCGGGACGCATCCGCACTTCTGAGCGCTTCCGAAATCCATCATCGCCGACTCGATACCGTGATCGCGACTCTACCGACAGACACCGGTCTATTGGCCGAAAAAGATATACCGATCGCGCAATAGTCGTGCAACACAGCATCGATACCTTTCTCTCAACACAGTTTTCATCACTGACGCTGAGAGCTCGTGGCACCGTCCGCTGATTTCCTGCACTGATGCACAGGAGCTGTCATGACCGACATTCTTCCGTCCCGAACGACCACTACCCCCACTCCCCCAAAGGAAACCGGATCGGGTGACCTTGTCGAAGCCGCGGGTCACCCTGTCGGAAGCGGCCTGATCAAGCCGGGCTACGACCCTCGTTTGACCAACGAGGACTTGGCGCCGCTTCGCAAGCAGACCTGGTCGTCGTACAACATCTTCGCCTTCTGGATGTCCGACGTACACAGCGTCGGCGGATATGTCACTGCCGGTAGTCTTTTCGCACTGGGATTGGCCAGCTGGCAAGTACTCGTCGCCCTGCTGGTCGGTATCACGATCGTCTACTTCTTCTGCAATCTCGTCGCCAAGCCCAGCCAAGTTACCGGCGTGCCGTATCCGGTGATCTGCCGCAGCGTGTTCGGCGTCCTCGGCGCGAACATCCCGGCAATCATTCGTGGCCTGATTGCCGTGGCTTGGTATGGAATTCAAACCTTCCTCGCTTCAGCAGCCCTCGATGTCGTACTGATCAAACTCTTTCCGTCACTCGCGCCCTATGCCGTCGTCGAAGACTACGGATTCGCCGGACTCTCCGCACTGGGCTGGGGAAGTTTCATGCTCCTGTGGGTACTTCAGGCCTGTGTCTTCTGGCGAGGCATGGAATCGATCCGCCGCTTCATCGACTTCTGCGGGCCGGCTGTGTATGTCGTGATGTTCATGCTGTGCGGCTACCTGATCTACAAGGCAGGCTGGAGCGCCATCGATCTCACGCTCGGCGACGTCAAGTACTCGGGTTTCGACGCCGTGCCGGTCATGCTCGGTGCGATCGCTCTGGTTGTCTCGTACTTCTCCGGACCGATGCTCAACTTCGGCGACTTCTCCCGCTACGGAAAGTCGTTCGCTGCCGTCAAGAAGGGCAACTTCCTCGGTTTGCCGTTGAACTTCCTCGTATTCTCGGTGTTGGTCGTCGTCACTGCATCGTTGACGCTGCCGGTGTACGGCGAACTGATCACCGATCCCGTTGCGACCGTTGCACGAATCGACAGCACCTTCGCCATCGTTCTCGGCGCACTCACCTTCACCATCGCCACGATCGGCATCAACATCGTGGCCAACTTCATTTCCCCGGCCTTCGACTTCTCCAACGTGAGTCCGCAGAAGATCAGCTGGCGCGCCGGCGGAATGATCGCAGCGATCGGCTCGATCCTCATCACGCCGTGGAACTTGTACAACAATCCGGACGTCATTCACTACACACTCGAAACCCTCGGAGCCTTCATCGGTCCGCTGTTCGGAATTCTGATTGCCGACTACTACCTCGTGCGCATGCAGAAGGTCATCGTCGACGAACTGTTCAGCATGTCGCCGACCGGAACCTACTGGTACAGCAAGGGATACAACCCTGCTGCAGTGATCGCCACCGTGGTGGGAGCCGTCGTCGCGATGGTCCCGGTCCTGGGCAAGGACCTCACCGGGATGTACACCGCAGCGCAGTACAGCTGGTTCATCGGTTGTGGGCTCGGATTCACCGTCTATTACCTACTCGCCGCGCGCTCTTCCTCAGCTGTCCGGAATGCTTCCTCTCCCGACACTGTGACGGTCGACTGATCGTCATGAGAATCAAGGTGATCAACCCCAACACCACGTGGGCGATGACCGCCAAGA
Source organism: Rhodococcus sp. EPR-134 (assembly GCF_001647205.1). Classification (NCBI taxonomy): domain Bacteria; kingdom Bacillati; phylum Actinomycetota; class Actinomycetes; order Mycobacteriales; family Nocardiaceae; genus Rhodococcus; species Rhodococcus sp. EPR-134. The sequence continues at coordinate 4,095 of NZ_LVCT01000787.1, read as the reverse complement.
TCGAGGAATGTGCCCGGACCGTCGCAGGCTCGGGCACATTCGTCGAGGCTGTCAGCCCTGCCATGGGTCCCGCGTCGATCGAAAGCCACTACGACGAAGCTCTCAGCGTCCCCGGAATCCTGACCGAGATCGCCGCCGGAGAAAAGAACGAAGTCGACGGCTACGTCATCGCTTGCTTCGGTGACCCAGGTCTTGATGCAGCCCGAGAGTTGGCCAAGGGCCCCGTCGTAGCTGTTGCCGAAGCGGCCATGAACTACGCAAGTTTCCTGGGTCGCGGATTCAGCATCGTGACCACTCTCGGTCGAACCCGCGGCCGCGCAGCCGATCTGGTGGACCGGTACGGCATGCAGGCTCGGTGCCGGGGTATCCACTCCTGCGAGATTCCGGTTCTGGAACTCGATCGTGATCCCGACGCGCGAAAGGTGATCTTGGAAGCCTGTTTCGACGCATTGGAGCAAGACGACTCGGACGTCCTCGTGCTGGGTTGCGCCGGCATGGCGGACCTGTGCCAGGACTTGTCCGACGAACTGGGTGTCCCGGTAGTCGACGGCGTTGCCGCTGGGGTCACGATGGTTCAGTCGTTGGTCACCCTCGGGCTGTCGACCAGTTCGCGCGGCGAGTTCGCACGCCCACTTCCCAAGAACTACACCGGTACACTGACACCGTTCTCGCTGTGAGCGTGCCTGAGCGAGAGTCGAACACCTGTCACCAGCAGCGCCAGGATCGCGAACAATACTCCAGCCCAGACTAATTGGCGGGTTTCGAAATGCGCGAGAAACAGTCCACCGACCGCAGTGCCGAGCGTGATCCCCAGGTTGGAGAACGAGATGAAAAGGCTGTTGCCGAATTCAGGCGCGTCGACTGCGTCTCGCCCCATCCAGCTCTGCGAAACCACCAGTCCACCGGAATGCACTACACCCCAAACCAACACGGCTACAACCATCGCGCCGAAGTACGGGCCCGCCAGATAGAGCATCACGTAGACGACGATATACAGCAAGGGAAAAGCCACAACCGTGCGCACCACCCCCTTGGCGAGCAGAGCCCCGAAGACGAAGTTGCCGAAGATCATCACGACACCGAAAGCCAATAGCATCGCGCTGATCCACGATCCGCTCATGCCGGTCACCTCGCCGAGGTATTCGGCAAAGTATCCGTACACCGAGAACATGGCTGCGAAGACGAAGGTGACGGAAAGAATGGTCAACCACACGCGCGGCCGGCGAAGTATCCCGACCTGTGCACCGTACGACAGGCGTTGTGTCACAGGAGCCGAGGGCAGAAGTACGACAATCCCGAGAAACGCGAGAACGTTGACCACGGCGCCGAACACGAATGCTGTCGACACCGAAAAGTTCTCGGCCAAATAGGACGTCAAGGGCACGCCGAACGCGAATCCGACTGTGACGCCTGCAAATACCTTGGTCACCGCGGCGGTCGCCTGTTCCGGCGATACCAGACGAACCGCACTTGCAAGCGCGACAGCGAAGAAGACCGGATGAACCACGGCGGGGATGATCCGAAATGCAAACATCACCTCGAAACTCGATGTGGTCGCATACACCACATTGGAGACCGCAAAGACTGCAATCGCTACCAACAGAACGGTTCTCCTGTTGATTTCCGAGGTGATCAGCGTTGTGAACGGACCGGTCACCGCCACGACGAGTGCAAACACACCGACCAACCATCCGGCAGTCGACGCGGTGATACCGAACTTTTCGCTGATCTGAGGCAGAACCCCGATAATGCCCATCTCCGTAGTGATGATTCCGAATACACCCAACGCCAGAACCGGTATCAACAATTTCGACTTCACGACACACTCCTCACTACTACGTCACACAAGACAGTTACATATCTAGATATGTAGATATATTTGGTTGAACAAACAGGCCGACGAGGGCAATTCGGCCGCTACAGCTTTTCGCGAACGAATTCCCTGAACTCGCCGATCACGGATTCGTTTCGTCGGTAATACGTCCACTTCCCGATGCGCTCGGACTCGAGCAGACCCACGTCTTTCATGCCCTGCAGGTACCCCGAGATCACCGACTGGGCAAGTCCCGATCGCCCCTGGATGTCACCGACACAGACTCCGATGTGAAACCCGAGATCCTGCTGCGTATACGAGTCCTCGTCGAAATACTTCGCCGGATGCGCGAGCCACTCCATGATCTGCAGGCGAGTCGGGTTGGACAGCGCCTTGAAGATCGCCAAAGCATCCATGGACCACACCCCTCTGCACGACAACCGGAACGCATCTACTTTTGTGGATATGTTTGGCGAAGTCAAGCCCGATTCGGACCGAAAGCCGTCTGCATCACATCGAAGCATTCGAAGTGAGCTGCGACACTTACGTTTCGACGACCTGCGGAAATCTCAGCGCCGACTTTCTATCTGTGACGACTTGTTTATAGTTATCGCCAACAACGAATTGCCGGAAGTTTCCGGTTCACCTCAGAACGTCCGTGGGTGAACACAATTCGCTCAACACCAGCCGTACCCGGCTTGTCATTCGGGAGTCGAACCATGAACACACCGCATCAGTTCAGGGTCCTCACCTCATGGTGATGTCGAAGCTCGCCAAATGGCAGCTGGTCGCCCTCGTCGTGGTTGCACTCCTGGGCTTGATCTATGTCGGAGCGAAATACGTACGGCTGGACAATCTTCTGGGATTCGGCCAATACACGGTCAAAACCGAACTGGCGACGTCCGGTGGCATCTTCACCAACGCCGAAGTGACCTATCGCGGTGTACCCGTCGGACGCGTCGGTGACATGTCGCTCACGTCCGACGGAATCGAAGTCGACCTGTTGATCGACAGCAGTGCTCCGCAGATTCCCGCATCCGCGCGGGCCGTGGTGGCCAATCGCTCAGCCATCGGCGAGCAGTACGTCGACCTTCAGCCCGATACCGACCAGGGCCCGTTCCTCGAAGACGGCTCGGTGATCGCCGTGGGCGACACAACCACGCCGATCCCGATCGAGAATGTCTTGACCAGCGCCAACGGTCTGGTGCACTCCGTTCCGGTCGACGCACTCCACACCGTCGCGAAAGAACTCGGCGCGGCATTCAACGGCAAGGGCGAAGATCTGCAGGTACTTGCCGACTCGCTGTCGGGGATCTCCCAGTCGGGCCTCGACACCCTTCCCCAGACCCTCGGACTGATCCGCGACAGCCAGACGGTGCTCACGACCCAGTCCGATCAATCGTCGGCGATCAAGCAGTTCAGCACCGACCTCGACGCACTGACGGCGCAATTGCGCACCAGCGACCCCGACATCCGACGCGTGATCGACAACGGCATACCGGCCAGCGAACAAGTCGGCTCTCTCGTCACCGAAGCCGGCCCCGCGCTCACGACCAACCTCTCCAACCTCTCCGCCGTTGCAGCGGCAGCCGCACCGACACTGCCCTCGCTGCAGCCCTTCCTGCTCTTCCTGCCTGCGCTCGCCGGGGCGGCGCCCACCGTTGCACCGGGAGACGGCACAGTACATCTGGGCTTGGTACTCGAGACCAACAACCCGCTCTCGTGCACCGTCGGTTACGAAGGGACCATGGCGATCCTCGACGAGATGAAGCGCAAGGACCCGAACTTCGACGACACGACGCAGAACTTCCCGTTGAACACTGCCGCCAACTGCCAGGCACCTCAGGGCAGCGAAACGGGAGTTCGTAGCGCCAACCGCATCGCGTTCGCCGACCCGAACACCTCGCAACCGTGGGACAGCAAGCCCAAGGTGGACCCGGACAAGCTCAACCTGAACCCGATTGCCACTCAACTCGCACCGATGCTCGGCGCCACCCCGAAGTAGCCGTAAACAACTATCACCGTCGACCCTCCGCGACGATGATGATGTGATGTCGGAAGGAACGCCTGAAGGCGAGTCACAGAGCATGTCACGAGGTTTCGACGAACTTGTCGCCGAAGCGGAATCCGCCTCCGTCGACGGGTGGGATTTCTCGTGGCTCGACGGACGCGCCACGGAGCAGCGTCCGTCGTGGGGGTACCAGAGGCTGATGGGTGAACGTCTCGGCCGCGCCGGCGCCGCATTGGACATCCAGACCGGCGGCGGCGAAGTCCTCGCCGCT
>NZ_LVCT01000786.1:0-14059 GCF_001647205.1 Rhodococcus sp. EPR-134 | reverse complement strand
TCGCCGATCCGGACGAGCCGCCGCTACCGTTCGCCGATTCGGCTTTCGACCTGGTGACCAGCCGACACCCAGCGACGGTGTGGTGGACCGAAATCGCGCGGGTACTCGAACCGGGAGGAACGTACTTCGCTCAACATGTGGGTCACGCCAGCGTGTTCGAACTGGTCGAGTACTTTCTCGGTCCTCAGCCGCAGGCTTGTCGCGGACGGCACCACGAGGACGAAACTGCCGACGCGATTGAGGCCGGGCTCACCGTCGTCGACCTTCGTTTCGAGCGTCTGCGCATGGAATTCTTCGACATCGGCGCCGTTGTCTACTTCTTACGCAAGGTGATCTGGATGGTTCCGGGATTCACCGTCGCGCAGTATCGGGACCGGCTCCGCGAACTCGATCAGCAGATCCGTCGCGACGGATCTTTTGTCGCGCACTCGAGTCGATTCCTGATCGAGGCACGCAAGAGCTGAGCGCACCGCGACGGGCCGCACATCCCGAACGTGATCGATGCTGCTAGTCGGACTCGTCGGCGTCGCTCCGCGAGCCGATCGCAGCGGCAAGATAGTCGCCGAGTTCACGCTGAAGGTTCGCGTCGAGTGCCCGGGCCAGTGCCGAATGTACCGACGCCACACCGAGTTCACGCATCGTCTGGAGCATCTCGGCTGTTCCGGCAACCTCGTCGCCCTCCGGGAGCCAACCGACCCCGTGCTGATCGACGATGCGATCCTTCGCCGCCTGAATCAGGTCTTTGGCGATCCCGTCCACAGCGTTGTGAAGCTTTTCGTGCACATCGACCAGTTGATCGAGAGTGAAACCGTAGTCGAGGAGACTCGAAAATCCGCTGAGCAAAGCAGGATCGGTGAAAACGCAGTTCTCTCCTTCGATCTGTACCAGTCCGCGATCTACGAGACGATCCAGTTGACCATCTGCATCTCCCCCGAGAAACTCGCGTACGACGGCCATCTCGATACTCACGGTGTCGCTGCGGGACCATGGTTCGGTGACCGCGTGCTGCAGACCCAGCACCTCTGTCAGGTCTTTCCCGCTTTCCCACCCGGTGATGAAGTCGTCGATATGCGCAGTGGTGAAACCTCGTTGAAGAAGCGTGTCGATCAGCTTGAGGCGTTCGAGGTGCGCGTCGCCGTAGATGCCTACCCGCCCACGCTTCTCCGGCGGAGGAAGCAATCCACGTTCCTGATATGCCCGTACATTCCGCGAGGTGGTGCCCGCAGCGCGCGCTAGATCGTCGATGCGGTACTCGGTCACCGCCTCGTCTCCTCTGCCGCGTCGGTCGTCACGATTCCAACTTAGTGGCAACACCAGGCCGATCAGAACCCGGGATCAGGTCTGCGCGGTGTCTTTCTCACGCACCGTGCTCGTGTAGTCCCGAAGATCCACCGATTTCAATTGGTTCACGTACTGGGTCGCGAAACCGGGAAACATAGTGGCATTGAATCCTTCGTCGGTGAGATACCAACTCGAACATCCCGAGTTCCACGTGGTCTTCGACAGCCGACGCTGCAACTCGACGTTGTACGCATCTTCGACATCTTGACGAACATCGAGTGCCTTGAGGTCGCGCTCGAGAACGATCTTGATCGCTTGGGCGAGATAGTCGAGTTGCGCTTCCATGTACACAAGGGCGGAGCTGTGCCCCGGACCCGAGTTGGGTCCGAAGGTGAAATACAGGTTGGGATAACCGGATACCGCAATACTCTTGTACGCACGCGCCCCGGATTTCCACTCCTGAGCGCGCACACGTCCGTCCCGGCCGATGATCGGGACCGGTGTTCCGGTCTTGCAAACGTCGAAGCCGGTGGCGAAGACGATGCAGTCGAATTGATGCTCGATCCCTTCGACCGTGCGAATGCCATGTGGCGCCAATCTCGCGATCGGCCAGGTCACGAGTGTGCAATTGTCTTGCTGGAGAGCCGGGTAATACTCGCTGGTCATCAGCAACCGCTTGCACCCTGCCCGAAAGTCGGGAGTGAGTTGTCGCCGCAACCACGGGTCCTTCACCTGCATGCGCAGATGAAGACGCCCGACTGTTTCCACCACCCTCGTCAACGGGGATTCCCACACCACCCCGAGAGCTACCGATTCGTGTCCCCAGTACCAAGCCCGACGCGCCAGAGTCTGGACGACCGGATGACGACGGTACAGATCCTTCGTGCGAGATCGGGTGCGTAGGTTTGCTCGCGGCAATGCCCATCCCGGTGTTCGTTGGAAAACCTTCACTGATCGTGCAGTTTTCACGAGTTCAGGGACGATCTGGACGCCACTGGCCCCAGTTCCGATCACTGCGACCCGCTTGTCGGTGAAGTCGTAGTCATGGTCCCAGCGAGCACTGTGAATCTTGTGTCCTTCGTAGCTCTCCAAACCCGGAACAGCGGGAAAGCTGACGTTCGCCAGCGGACCGGACGCCATGACGACGGTCCGGGCAATGACCGCTTCACGGCCCTCGAGCGCGATCGCCCAGACACCTGTCTGCTCGTCCCACTCGACGCCCGTGACGTTGCACCGAAACCGAATCTTCGGCTCGAGGCCGAACTCTTTCACCATCGTTCGGATGTAGCCGAGGATCTCCGCGCTGGCCGAGTAGGTGTGCGACCAGTCCGGGTTCGGGGCGAAACTGTACGAGTACAGACGGGACGGAATGTCGCACGCAGCTCCCGGATACGTGTTGTCGCGCCACGTCCCGCCGACCTCCGTGCCGCGTTCGAGAACGACGAAGTCCTCGATACCGTTCTGCTTCAACCGAATCGCCGCTCCGATTCCTGCGAAACCTCCACCGATGATCGCCACTGACAGTGGCTCGGCAGTACTCATGCGAGTGGCTCGTACGTAAGTTCCTTGGCCCAGGTCGGCTCGGAATTGAGCCTGCTGCCGGAAAGTCGGCCAGTGACCTTGACCATCCGATCGGCAAGCAGATGGTAGGGATGGTTGCGATTGATGACCATGTTGCCGTGCCACTTCACCACCCGATACATCGGGACGCGGAGCGCGGCCGGACTCCGTTCGCCTACGTTCCTGAATCGCTTCATCGCGGTGTAGAGCCGTTCCTCGTTCACTCCCATGTCGACGATGTTGTCGCGCATCTTGTTCAGCAGCGGGATGTAGCGAAGTGTCCCGATGATCAACGCCGGATTCATCCAGGCGCCGACGGTTTCGACAACGAGCTTGCGCGTCGTCGAGTGCCCGAGCATCTCGATCACCGCAAAATCGACCGCCAGATGCCTGGACTCGTCTGCATTGATCTTCTTGAACACAGCCTGACAGACCGGATCCTCGATCTCGTCCATGATGAACTTGACCAGGGCTCCGTCGAGCGCCACCTCGAGCATCGGTATGACGGTCCCGAGAATCGAGAGCGACAAACCGTCGGAATGCTTGTCCAGCCAGTCGATGACGAGCTTGACGTTGATGTTGGGCTCGGGCATCTCGTCGCCGTCGAGCATTCCCCACCGACGCATCAGCGCGAGTTCGGCGTTGGCGTGCTTCTGTTCCTCGGCGTGGAAATGCCGATAGATGTCTCGGAGAGTTCCAGTCGGCGCCTTGAGAGCCATCGCAGCGAAGCCACGGGCACCAACGTTCTCGATCCACATCAGGTCCGACATGAACGGTTTCAGCTTCGCATGAAGCTCTGGACTGATCGTCTCGGCGCCCGGAGCATCCCAGTCGATGTCCACCAGAGCCCACTGGCGGTCCTTGATCTTGTGCAGCATGCCGTCGAAATCGAAGGACATGTCACGCTCCTTTCGTGCTCGGCGAGTTCGTCTCCGGCGCCGCCGAAGTTCCAGATGATCCCGACTTCTGTTTCGGTGCAAAGCGATTGAGAACTCCACAGCCCCACGTGTATGCAACGGGTAGATACCGTTTGAGTCGCCAGATCACCTTCGCATCGAACTGCGGCACCACGTAGAGTCGACCCTTGTCGTAGGCGTCGAGAGTGGTGACGGCGATGCGCTCCGGCGAATAGCCGGTTCGCCGCATCAACGCTTGCGCCAATTGTGTTGCTTCCGCGGTGATTCGGCCGTCGAGAGCAACATTTGTCTTGACGAAGGTCGGACACAGCACCGTCACCCGCACTCCCGTACCGGCAAGTTCAGCGGACAAGGTCTCCGAGAGCGACATCACGGCGGCTTTACCGACGTTGTAGGGCGCCATCAGCGGCGCAGCCGCAAACCCAGCAGCCGAGGCCACGTTGATGAATCCCCCGGCGCCGCTCGCACGCAGTTGTGGAGCAAATATCTCACAGCCGTGCACGACACCCCACAGATTGATCCCGAGTGCCCACTCCCAATCGTCGAAACCGATCTCGCCCACCGGTTTTCCACCGATACCCACCCCGGCATTGTTGATCACCAGCGAAAGCGGACCCGCAAGTTCGAGTTCCGCGAACAACGCCAGGTCCTGAACCTGCTCACGAATTGACACATCGCATTTGACGGCGTGCGCGGTACCACCGATCTCATCGATGAGTGCCACTGTTTCCTTGGCCCGTTCCAGCGAGATATCCGCGCAGATCACCTCACCGCCTCTGCGCGCCAACTCCAACGAAAAGGCACGGCCGATTCCGCTGCCGGCGCCGGTCACCACTGCGCGGGCATTGTGGGACAACTTCGATCCGCGGTTCTTGGTCGGTTTCTTGGTCGGCACCGGTCGGATCACCTTGAAGACGCTTCGACTGCTGTGTGTTTCTCCATCTCCAAAGAGTCATCCACAACCGTGCCAGTTGTCAATGGCCTAGAATTCGATGGCGGAATACGCGGCAGTCGAACCAGTACCCGGACTGCTCGAATGAAGTCTTTTGTCGACCGACCGTGATCTAAACGGGGTGCGCGGTCTTCCAGTGCTCGGCGATGTCGATGCGCCGCGCGATCCAGACCTTCTCGCGTGACTGCACGTGGTCCAGAAATCGCTCGAGAGCGGCCGCACGGGCAGGGCGGCCGACTATGCGGCAGTGCAACCCGATCGAGAGCATCTTGGGCGATCCGGCCGTCCCCTCCGCATACAGCACGTCGAAGGCATCGCGTAGGTGCGCAAAGAACTGATCACCGCTGGGAAATCCTGCGGGAGAGGCGAAACGCATGTCGTTGGTGTCAAGGGTGTACGGAACGACCAGGTGCTTCACCGATTCTGCGCCACGCGGAACGTCGACCCAGTACGGCAGATCGTCGGCGTATGAATCGGAGTCGTAGACGAAGCCGCCGTGCTCGACCACCAATTCGCGGGTGTTCGGTGAATCGCGCCCGGTGTACCAACCGAGGGGCGCCGAACCCGTCAGATCTCGCAGAATCTGCACTGCCTCGGCCATGTCTGCGCGTTCGCGCTCGATGTCCACGGATTGGTAAGACTTCCAACGTAATCCGTGGCACGCGATCTCGTGGCCCAACTCCTGAAAAGCACTGACTGCTTCGGGGTTCCGCTGCATCGCCCGCGCCACCGCAAAGACTGTGAGAGGCAGGTTTCGCCGCTCGAAGGTTCGCAGTACACGCCACAACCCGGCCCGGGAGCCGTACTCGTACAGCGATTCCATGCTCATGTGTCGATTCGGAAATGCCTCTGCCGGAGTCATTTCCGACAGAAATGTTTCCGAAGCCGCGTCCCCGTCCAGGACGTTGTTCTCGGCTCCCTCTTCGTAGTTGAGCACGAACTGAACCGCTATCCGCGCGTCGCCGGGCCAGTGCGGATGCGGCGGATGAGGGCCGTACCCCACCATGTCCCGGGGATAGTCGTCGCGCGGATAGTCGCTCATGCCAACAACTTTACCGTCAGCGCCCGGAGATCACAGCGCGAGCAGCGTCGGTGAGTACGCCGAAGACTCTCAGCCGCGCCAGGCCACCGTCCGGGAAGATGTCCAGGCGAACATCGGTGACCTGGACTTCGGAATCGATCGGAAAGCGATGGCGCGTATCCGGACGCAGCGTCGTGCGCGGCAACAGTTCGATCCACTCCCCCTCCGACGTCCGCCCGGTCAGAGCGCCCTCACCTGGACTGTTTCCGAGGAAGTACGAGGTGTCGATCTCGACGAAACTCAGCACGCCTTCACCCGCGAGTTGTACTTGCACCCAGTCGTTTCCGTTGTCGCGGCGCCTGGCGGTCTCCCACCCGTCACCCATCGAAGCAGCGCGTCCGGGAAACAGGATGTTCTGCGGTGAGCTGTAGAACATGTTGGAGCAATCGGTCACGCGGCCACCGTTTTCGAGTGCTGCGAGGTCCAACGGTCCGGCATCGAGGAAACGCGGGTCCGGCCGCGCTTCGCCGTGAACACGGAATCTCGCCACGCCGCCGTCCGGGTAAATGGTCAGCTTGACGTGCGTCCACCGCTCCTCCGACGCCACCGAGAACGGATTCTCCGAGTCACCGTGCACGGTCGAGCGCTCGACGATGGTTGTCCACTCGCCGGATCCGGCCAGGTCGGCGGGATCCGGATACCCGTCGACCAAGATTGCTTCCATCGAGATCTCGGGCGGGTAATTGCCCTTGAACCACGCGGTGTCGACCACGACGCCTCGCACCACTCCGGGAACACCGAGTCGAACGATCGCCTCGTCATGGCCTGCCACCCGGCGGCGACGCGTCTCCCAACCGTCGTACACCTGCCCCTTGTGACCGAACGTCGCCGGCTGGTACCCGGCCTTGCCTGGGCGGATCAGGGCCTCACGCTCGGCAAACGCCTCGTCGTTCGCCCAGATGACGGCTCCGCCGAGGGTGCGCAGTGCGAGATCGGGCAGCAAGGTGAATTCGGTGGTGCTCATCGGTCAGTGTTCTCCTGTGATCGGTGTGGTGCGTCCTACGAGGTGACGGAGTGCGTTGGTGTCGGCGCTCGGGGCGAGTCGGAGAACTTCGGATTCCGGATAAGCCCCCGCGTCGAGCCCGCGCAGTACCACCGCTGCGAGCGCCTGGGCGGTTGCAGGTTCGTCCATCACGTCGCCACCTTGGCGTCCCAAGTACGACTGGATGCGCGGGGCAGCGGCGCCGAGCGCGTTGCGATAGAAGCCGAACGTGGCGAGCCAGCGGGTGACCAGATGCCCGGGGTGCATGTCCCACCCCTGGTAGTAACCGCGTTCCAGGGACCGCGTGACGAGGCGATGGTGCCGAGTGATCGCGTCGCGGATCGCCGTGGCGCTCCCGACAGGCGCGACCTGAGTCGACCCGTCGCACACCCAGACACCGGTCTGCGCGGCAGCAGCCAACATGACAGCCTTTGCGTGGTCTGCCACCGGATGTTCGAGCGACTGATGACGCGATGCAATTCCGCAAGCTGCACTGTAATCGTAAGTGCCGTAATGCAAACCGGTCAGACGACCGGCACCGCGATGGATCGCCTGAGCAACTGCCACCGTTCCGTCGGCCGCGATGACCGCCTGCGGGCTCTCGATCTGCAACTCGAACCGAAGCGAACCGAGCTCGAGTCCGTGCGCCTTCTCCAGCTCTTCGCAGAGCAACACCGTCGCCGTGACCTGCTCCACCGCGCGCAGTTTGGGAACGGTGAAGACAAATCCGTCCGGCACTCCGCCGGCCGCGTCGAGCACAAGCTCGAGCGTCCTGATCGAGCGCCGACGCTCACCGGCCGGCAACCCCTTGAGCCTGATGCCACTCCAGTTCGGCCCGGCAGGATCAGCGCTGAGCCCGGCAAGCGTCTGTCCGGCCGACGTCGCTGCATCGTCTTCTTCTTCGTCGCTGCGGCGTCCGTACCCGTCCTCGAAATCGATCCGAAAGTCTTGGACCGGCTTGCGGCCGAGTTGAACTCGCACATCAGCGAGCGCATTCTCCGTGTCGAGATCGGCGAACACATGAGCATGGGAATCGAGAAGCGCGATCGCCTGCTCACCCCAGAGTCGAGGGGTGTCGACGGTTGCATCCGCGGCACTGACGTAAATCGTGTGCACGGGTTGGATCTCGTCACGGTTTCCCGGGTACTGCGCCGCGAGCCGCTCGTCCACCGGATCCAGAAGTCCGTCCAGACGATCGTGGACGGCGGCGGAGAGTCGGGATTCTGTCATCGGACGATCTTCTCAGAACGTCCGCGAGCCCGCAGGTTCTCACGCCGCCGATCCAATCCGAGTCAGCGGCCCCCGACGAACGGAACGTTGACGAAGCTCGGCCGGTCTGCAGCCAACTCGATGTGCTGCGGTTTGAGTTGGCTGTCGGCGAGCATCGGGCCGAGCGCCAGGTATCGCGGCACGCTGGCAGCGTAGACGTCGACGCGGAGCCGGTGCCCCGGTTGCAGCACTGCGTCCGTCGGGAGCATGTTGATGTCGACGGTGGTGACCTCACCGGGAACCACCGGCTGACGCGTGTCGATCGTCAGATAGTGGTGCGGTTCACTGTAGTCACCGTTGGCCGAGCGAGTGCTCTTCGAATCGTCGACTGCCCGCAGCGACGCAGTCAGAGCGCCGTTCGTGATCGATGTCGATGTTCCGTCCGGTGCTACGTCGTTGACCGTCGCTGCCCAGAATCCGTCCGTCGCGTCCAGGACGGTCTCGAGGTGGACGTTGATCGGGCCCGAGAGTGAGGTCGGCTCCGTCACTGCCTCACCGGTGAACGTCAGGCCCTCCGCTTCCTGGAATCGGGAATCCTTGGAACACGTCGCACCGAGCACCACGGAGATCCCGGCAGTTCCCTGAGTTCCGTCACCGGAGCAGAAGCCTCGCAGTCCTGGTGCGACTGTCAATCGCGCTGCGGCACTGGGCGGGTCATTCGTCAGCGAACCGTCGTACGCTGCGTGGGCGGCAGTACCGCTGGGCGCAGAGTTCAGATACATACGTTCGTAGCTCGCACCGGCTCGCGGGAACTGATCGTCCGTGATCCATCCGCCGCCTTGCTGGAACATCGTCACCGGACCGTAACGATCGATTCCGTTGTCGATGCCCTTGAGCCACTTGTCGAACCACGCACGTTCGAGTACGTCGAGGCGCGGCGGCGCACCGTCCTTGCCGAATCCTCCACCGGGAGTGACGTGATAGCCGTTCCCCATGATCAACTGCTTCTGCCCGGGCGGCAGATCGATTCCGTTGTAGATCCGCGGCTCACTGTTGGCGAAGATGTCGTGCCAACCGCCGTAGACCATCGTCGGAACGGCGATGTTGCCGACGTCAGCGGCTCGGTCCTGATAGAACTGCCCGTCTTGCGCGACTTGCAGAGTCGACGGCGACACGTCCTCGATTCTCTGAGCCGTCATCGCTTGCACCAGTTCAGGAATCAGCGTTCCCGGATCCTCGAGGCGGCTCGCCAACCACAGGGGATCGAAGTTTCCTTGCAGGATGTCCTGAACGTTCGGGATGAGTTTGAGCCCGTTGACCGCGGTCAACCACAACGGCATGAACCCGACTCCGAGGCCGCCACCGGTTCCGACGATGTCGCGCAGCAGATCGTTGCCAGGTTCGACCGGGAAGATCGCCTTCAGTGCAGGTGGATTGTTGCTCGCCGCCTGCACCGAGTTGATCGCGGAGTACGAGATGCCCGCCATCCCTACTTTCCCGTCGGACCATCCTTGCTTGCTCATCCAGTCGATGACCTCGACCGAATCCTGTTGCTCGCGCTTACCGAGCACGTCCCAATTACCTTGGGAGAAGCCGGTTCCACGTGCATCGACCACTACCTGCGTGTATCCGTTCTGGACCAGATCACGGTTGACGCCGAGAACCCTGGCGCCTCCGCCGGCGATGACGCCCGTCAACTCCGACACTCCGTCGAACGGCGCCGCGAGGTCGAGCGAGTTCGCAACGTCCATCAGCGTCTCACCGACCTGCGGGATCGACAGAGCTGAATCCACCAGTGTGTCCAGCAGTTTCGTGTACGGCGTGATGTTGAGGACCGATGGCGTCTTCGATTCCACGGCCCGCCCGGATGCATCCGCCGGTCGGTACACATTCGCTTGCAGAACTGTGCCGTCACTCATCGTGATGGGCACGTCCCACTCGATCGAGACCCCCGGATACTGCGGCGTCGCCTCCGTTGCCGCGAGCCAGGCCTGCCCGTCCGACCCTCCCGTCGGATCCGCAGAAGCGACGGCGCTCGGCACCGCCAATCCCACGACGCACAGCCCCACCGCAATCGTTGTCGACCTTCGACGTAGAAGTCGTGTCCTCACGAAAACCCCAATTTTCTGTTGTGATGACCCAGCCCTGCCCCCACGACAGTGACCGGTGTCACGAACTTACCGGATAGTAACTTCCGTCCCATATGTCGTCAATAGGTCTGAACGCCGACCGGACGGCTAGCTTTGAAGATGTGTCACGATCACCGCTTCCCGTCCGCGACGGCCTGAACCCGAGTCGCATCCGTCAGCCAGACGACGGCATGTGGACGACGACGCTCGACTACCTGCTCGAACGGTTCCCCCAGGACGCCGTCCGATTGCGCGAGAAGGTCGCAGCCGGGGAGGTCGTCGACGAGAAGGGTGTCGGAATCACCGAGACGAGCGCTTTTGCTCCCCGGCGGTTCGTCTACCTGTACCGCGACCCTCCCGTCGAAACGCGGGTGCCGTTCGAGATCGACATCCTCTATCGGGACGAGAACATCCTGGTCGTGGACAAACCGCATTTCCTGGCGAGCACCCCGCGCGGGCGATACATCGCCGAATCGGCGTTGGTCCGCTTGCGTCGGGACCTCGAACTACCGGAGCTGAGTCCAGCTCATCGCCTCGACCGCGTCACGGCGGGACTGCTGCTGTTCACCGTGCATCAGGCGGCCCGGCGCGACTACCAGACCATGTTCGCCGAGCGCCGCGTCGCCAAGGAGTACGAGGCCATCGCGCGTCTCGACGCTCAGGTGAGCACCCCCGTGGTCGTGCGTAGTCGCATCGTGAAAGAACGCGGCGTGCTCAAGGCCGCGGAGATCGAGGGCGAACCCAACAGCGAGTCGCGGATCGAACTGATCGAAACGCGAGACGGCTTCGCGCGGTACCGGTTGACTCCCCATACCGGCAAGACCCATCAACTTCGGCTGCACATGAACTCGCTCGGGCTCCCGATCCACGGCGACAACTTCTATCCCGACTTCTACGACGTTGCCGCAGAGGATTATTCGAACCCGCTGCGCCTGCTGTCGAAGGTTCTCGAGTTCGAGGATCCGAAGACCGGCCGGCTGCAACGGTTCGAAAGTCGGCGGACCCTGTCCTGGCCGGACGAATCAGGCCGTGGCGACTCGCCGTAGGGACCCCGGACCCTTCCACTGCGCCTCCGATACCGGGAGGATGGAAGCGCAGACCGCACCGCAAGAGGAGACCAGATGAGCAAGACCGCCGTCGTACCCGAAGCCGTACGGGAGATCGAGCGCAAGTACGAGGCGCCGGCCGAGCAGGAAGTTCCCGCCTTGGGCGGACTTCCCGGTGTTGTCGGCGAACCGGTCCACGACTCGATACAGCTCTCTGCCACCTACTTCGACACCGCGGACTACCGGTTGCTGGCCGAGAAGATCACGCTGCGCAAGCGTGAGGGTGGCGACGACGCGGGGTGGCACATGAAACTTCCCGCAGGCCAGGACACTCGAACCGAAATCCAACTTCCCCCGGACGAGAGCACCGATGTGCCCTCGCCGCTGTCGAGTCTGATCCGGGCGATCATTCGCGGTCACGATCTGGTGCCGGTCGCCCTGATCATCACCGATCGGGAGCGCACCAGGCTCAACGGCGAAAACGGTGTGCTGCTTGCCGAAGTGGTCTCCGACACCGTCATCGCCTGCAAGGCAGACGGTTCCGGAGAGTCGACGTGGCAGGAAGTCGAGGTCGAACAAGGCGCAGGCGGGCAAGAGCTGGCCGATGCAATCGAGTCGGTTCTACTGGACGCCGGGCTGGAGCGCTCTGCGAGTCCGTCCAAACTCAAACGAGCACTGGGCACGTCGGTCACACCGTACGCCGGTCACGAGGTCACCTCGGGCAAGGCGTCGAATCCGCGGATCTTGTTGCGTAATTACCTCATCGAACAATTGCGCGCACTGGTCGCCGCGGATCTCGGCACGCGTCGGGCCGACGACGAAGCCGTTCACGACTTCCGGGTTGCGGCACGTCGCATCCGCAGCGCTCTGCAGTCGTACGCCGGCCACTCCCCCAAGACCGACGATCTCATCACGGATCTGCGGTGGATCGGTGGAAAGTTCGGTGACGCCCGCGACGTCGAGGTCCAGTGGGAGCGTCTTGTGGAACGCCTCGGCGAAATCGACGAGATGCCCGAGCGAGAAGCTGTGCGAGCTCGAATCGACGAGTTCTTCTCTGTACGTGGTGAAACCGCCCAGGAAACAGCCCTCGAGGCGCTCGATTCCGAGCGATACACCACGCTGCTCGATCGCCTCGACGAGTACGTCGGCGACCTCGAATTCGACACCGCCACCCACCGCGTCGGAAAGAAGGCATCGGCACGAGAGTTGGCCCATACCCTGCGGCACCTGGCACACAAGGTCGGTAAGCGGGTCGATCACGTCTTCGATGCCGATACCCGCACCGAGCATGACGAGCGAATGCACCGCGCCCGCAAGGGAGCCAAGCGGATGAAGTACGCGATCGAGGTCATGGAACCCGTGTCGAAGAGCCGAGCGAAGCGTGCACTGAAGCATTTCAGCCACTTCCAGGATGTTCTCGGCGAGCACCAGGATTCCGTTGTCGCCCAACATCATCTACTTGCAATGGCAGCCGAGCAGGAGCATACCTCGCTCACCAGTTTCGGATTGGGCATGGCCTACCGACGAGAACTGGAAATAGCCGACGGGCAATCGACCCTGCTACGCAAGACGTGGAAGGAAGCCGTGAAGTCAGCATCGTCACTCTGGTGACGTCGCTGTAACCAGTCGACCGATCTCGATCATTTCAGAGGGAGTAGACATGAACACACTTGCAGGACACCAGGATGTCGTCGCCGGTATCGACGGATCCGAGGCCTCGACGGCGGCGGCCCGGTGGGCGGCCTCCGTCGCGAACGCGGTCAACTCACGACTGATTCTGGCGCACGCCCTGCCGCAAGAGGGCCCGATCTACAGTCCCGCTGCAGTGATGTTGCAGTCACAGTTCCTCAGTCAGATCCGCGAAGACGGCGAAGCGATCGTCGATGCCGCCGCCACGGTGATTTCGGCCGAATTCCCCGAACTGACCATCGAATCCGAGATCGCGCCAGGGCCGGCGTCGACGCATATCCTCGAATCCTCGGGTACCGCACGCCTGATCGTGATGGGGTCGACCGGATCGGGCGCACTGCGCTCACGGCTGCTCGGATCGACCGCACTGAAGGTGGCCAATCATGCAACCTGTCCGGTCACCGTGTGGCGTGGTTCGGCGGAGAATCCCGGTCCGGATCAGCGTCCCGTCATCGTCGGAGTCGACGGAAGCGCGTTGAGCAAGAAGGCCGTCGAGTACGCGTTTCGTTATGCCGATCAGTTCGACGCGCCGCTCATCGCGGTCCACACCTGGCAGGGCTCGTCCACCTTCCGCGAAGGCGGAGCGGGAATCCTGATCGACTGGGAGGCTGTCGAGCAGGAGGAATCGGCGCTACTGGCGGAAAATCTAGCCGGTATGGCCGACCAGTACCCGGACGTGCCGGTCACCCGCATCAGTGAACCCGGTGCCGCTGCTCCCGTCATGCTCAAATACGCCGACGACGCACAGTTGATAGTTGTCGGAAGTCACGGCCGCAGTGCGATGGCGGGCGCCGTGATGGGCTCCACCAGCCAGAATCTGCTGCACCATGCGCCAGGGCCGGTCATGATCTGTCGCGCCTGAATTGCTGTGCGCCTTTATTAACCCCCCGCGGTTAATAAAGGCGCACAGCAGGGGTCAGGCGAGACCCGTGCCTACCAACTGACCTACTCCGTACGTCACGGCCATCGCCAGCGCGCCGCCGATCACCACGCGTAGCACCGCTCTGGTCTTGCGAGCTCCGCCGAGCGTCGCGCTGATCGTCCCGGTCAGCGCAAGTGCGATCAGCACCGCGAAAAATGCGATAGGGACGCGGATGCCTGTCGGCGGCACCAGAATTGCGACCAACGGGATCGCCGCGCCGATCGTGAACGAGATTGCCGACGAAATCGCTGCATGCCACGGATTGGTGAGATCGTCTGGATCGATACCCAA
>NZ_LVCT01000785.1:0-6680 GCF_001647205.1 Rhodococcus sp. EPR-134 | reverse complement strand
CTCGGTCAGTTCCTGAAGTTCAGCCTCCGGGGTCTCGAGGAGTTCCTTCTTCTCCTTCTGCAGGAGTGCGCGTTCGGTATCCCGCTGAGCGCTGACCGAGACGTACTCGCCCAACGCCATGGACACAGCGCCGGCAACCAGTCCAGCAAAACCGGCTGTGAAGATTGCTGAGCGCTCGGTTGTGGCTGCCGCAACACCGACCACGAGGCCTGCGGTCGAGACGATTCCGTCGTTTGCACCCAGAACACCTGCACGCAGCCAGTTCAGGCGATTGTTCAAACTCGGTGCGTGAGGTTCCGATTCCCCACCGGGCGCCCCGTCGGTCAACTGCACACTGTCTCCGGACATGGCAACAGATTAGGACGATCAGTCCGGTTGCGATAGCAATCTGAGCCTGTCCTTCGCGCACTGATATATTCCGATTGGCACCCCAACCAAGCATTTGTTAGGTTTGAAATCGGCAGACATCTGGAGGCATTGTGAGCGCAGTACGCACCGCTTTTGTCAGCGGCGGAACCGGTGGAATCGGGTCGGCGATCGCCCTGACCCTTGCCGAACGCGGACACGACGTCGCCTTCACCTACCGAAACAACAAGGGCGCTGCCGAGCAACTGAGCGAGCAGATTCGAGCGCATGGCGTGCGCGCCCACTCGTACGCTCTCGACTTGACCGACGAGTTGTCGATCAGCGCCGCCGTCAACGATGCGGTCGATGATCTGGGCACATTGACGACGCTGGTCCACGCTGCGGGACCGCACGTCCCGATGACGCACCTCTCACGTGTGACGCCGGCGTTCTTCACCGAACAACTCAACCAGGAGGCCGCGGCGTTCTTCACCCTCGTCCACACCGCCCTGCCTGCGCTGCGTGCATCCTCGGGTTCGGTGGTGGCGGTGACAACCGCGGCAACGGATCGCTTTCCCGTGCGCGACGGACTCTCCGCTGGCACCAAAGGGGCTGTCGAACAACTTGTTCGCGGATTCGCCGCAGAGGAAGGACGCTACGGCGTCCGGTTCAACGCTGTAGGACCAGGCATGTTGACGGACGGAATGGCGGAGCGCCTGATCAGCTCCGCCGAACTCGACCAAGGCGCGCTCGACGTGACGATGAGCCGAATCCCGTTGAAGCGCTTCGGATCAGCTGCCGACATCGCCGAAGCAGTATGTTTCCTCGCAAGCGACGCGGCCGGATTCATCAGCGGTCAGAAGCTCAACGTCGACGGTGGCTACACCGTCTGAGCGCTATCCGCCCAACTTGCGAAAGACCAGTCGCACGGCAAGTTCCAGGTGCGCCATCACCTCGTCCGTCGTCATCCGGCCCGCAACCCACGAGACGAGACTCGACATCCAGACGTCGTCGATCACCTTCACCGCGTCCAACTGCTGCTGCGAGACTTCCTCGACACCGATCGCCTTCGCGAACATCTCGGTCACGACCCCACCGAGCGCGTTGAGTTCCGGGGTCGCCGACGCGTCCGCGAACATGTACGCCCGAACCAACGCTTCGTAACGGAGGTGATCGGTCTCGAGGACCTCCGTATTCTTGCGCAGCACAAACAGAATCCGGTCCGACGGAGTCTCGCCCGGGATTACAAAGTCTTGGAATCTGTCACGCAAACCCTCGAACATCCACAACAATGCGACGACAAGCATGTGGTTCTTGGACGGGAAATACCGGTAAACAGTGCCGATCGCGACGCCGGCGCGATCGGCCACCGATCGCATCTGCACCGCGTCGTAGCCGCCTTCGGAGGCGGATTCCATTGCGGCGTCGACAATCCGGCGAAAACGCGCTCGCTGCGACGGCGTCGTACGACGTCCGGTCACCGAGCTACGTTCGACTACCGACTGGTCTGCCTTGTCGCCACCTGCCATGTCCACAACCCTTATTAGACGTCGTTTTGCCGACTCCCAATGTAGCCGCCCAACGCAATTGTCGGGTGCATGACTGCCCGCTTCCGAACTGCCCGCCAGTGGAACTGGCCCAGATCAGGAAGCGCGCCGCGGCCGATCGGATCGGCCGCGTCTACGTGGATCTTCCGACCAGTCGCGAGAGGGTGCGCGTCGGCCCGGAGCTGGAGCCCGGCGTCTGTCGGGTTGCGGCGCCCGTCGCTCCGGTCGGCGTTGCCCAGTTGGAGCAGGCTGGGCGCGGCGAGCTGGCGGCCTCCGTCGATCGGTCTGTGGCTTCTTGGCAATGCCGAACCGAGGCTTGCCGAAGACCAGCGGTATCCAACCGCGACCGCTGCTCTCAGCCGAGGCGACAGCCTCGGGCTCACGGAAGGCTGCGTGCGCGATGAGCCCGAACATCAGCAGGGTGGTGATCATCGACGTTCCGCCCGCCGAGATGAGCGGTAGTTGCAGACCGGTCACCGGAATCAGGCCGACGACGTAGGCGATGTTGATGAACGCCTGCACGACGATCAACGTCGTTGCCGTCGCTGTCATGACTTTGAGGAACGGATCAGTGGACCGTTTCGCGATCCGCAGCCCGACGATCAGAACCGCGGCAAAGAGAGCGACGACGATCAGCGCGCCGACCAGACCCAACTCTTCACCGATCACGGCAAAAATGAAGTCGTTGTGCGCCTGCGGGAGATAGCTCCATTTGGCGTCGGACTGTCCTAGACCGCGACCGAAGATGCCTCCGTTCGCCAGTGCGTACTTGGCCTGAGTGCTCTGGAAGTTCAAACCCTGCGGGTCGAGATCAGGATTGAGGAAAGCCTTGATGCGATCCGAGCGGTAACCAGCAGTAAGCCCGAGCACGAGAAATGCGACTGCGGAACCGAGTGTGAGGCTGATGAATGTCTTCATCCGGAACAGCCCGAACCACAGCACCGACATGAAGATGATGCCGATGGTGATGGTGGTTCCGAGGTCCTTCTCCAACACCACCAGAACCAGAACCAGCAACGTCGTACCGCCGATCACCGGCAGCGCGCGGTTGACGTCCATCCGCGCCTTCATGAACGACGCAACCGTCGCTGCGGACCAGATCGCCAGAGCAAGTTTGGCCAGCTCCGACGGCTGGAAGGAAATGCCCGCGATCACGAACCAGCTGCGAGCACCCATCTGTTCCGAGCCGATACCTGGAATCAGCACCAGGACAAGCAGAACAAGACACAGGATCAGCAGCCATGGTGAGGCTCTACGCATCGTTTCGGTCGGCAACCGCACGACCGCCACGAACATCACCAAACCGATCGCTGCGAACATGCACTGCGGCCAGAAGCGGGCGTAGGACGTCCCGGACAGAACATAGGATTCGACGCCCGAAGACGACAGCACCATCAGCAGTCCGAACGCGACGATCAGCACGACCAGACCGACGATCATATGGAAATCGAACAGTGGCCGATTGGTCCACATCGCCGTTCGAGCGCGGAAGGGTGTCGATGTGCGGTCACGTTTGTCCGACGCTCCACGGGGTGAGTTAACTGGCTCTCCACTCCCGCGACCGTTGGGCTTGTCTTCACTGCGACCGGTCACCACACAAGTATCGTCCCACGACTCCTAACCCATGGGTAACACAAGTCCCATGAGTCACACGGGCTCGGCCTCCCGAGGTCCATGTAGACCCACGAAATACCAGGTCACGTCCTTCGCCGGCGTCGGTCTGCCACCGCCCCCGCCAACGAGAGCGTCAACATGACCACGCAGACGGCAAGCGCGATCCCGAACGCACGTCCATATCCGTCGGGCGAGCATCCGAGTACACCGAGATACAACCCCGATACCGCGGCCAGCGAGATGGTCGCTGACAGGCGCTGAGACAGTTGAAGGAAACCCGCCGCAACACCGTTCGCGCCCGGCGGTGCATATTCGAGAGTCAGCACCCGATTGGGCGCGTCGACCAAGCCGCTGGCAACTCCCGACAACACCGCCAGGACTACCAGCACCGGGATCAGATGTTCCCGAGGAATCAGATTGACCGCCGCGATGTAGCCGAGGATGACAAGAATCTCGCCGACTATCGCAAAAACCACCGCACTTCGGCCGAACCTGGCAACGAGCCGCCATCCGAAAGCCGACGTCAGGGCCATCGCGAGTGAACTACCGGTCATGATCAACGCCGCACTCAGTGGGGCGAAGCCCAAACCTTCGATCAGATAGAGGCTGAGCACCGCGTTGACGGCGAGGATGGATCCGAACCAGAAGAGTGCAACCGTTGTACCGAGCCGAAATCCCCGAGAGGCGATCAACGACGGAAGCAGTACCGGCGTCCCACCGCGTGCGGCGTACCGACGTTCCCAGAACCAGAAGGCAACGGCAGCGCCGAACGCACCGATCAGGAAAGCCGCGGCGACAGTAACACTGGTCCGGGTCACGATGGGCCACAACAGGAGCCCGGTCGTAGTCGCCAGCAGACACAGCCCAACCGGATCGATCGACGCGCCCGATCGGGTGGTTCGATCACGGCGCAGAAAGCGAAACGCCAGAATCAGTGTGATCAGAGCAAACGGCACGTTGAGAACGAGAAGCAACCGCCATCCGAAGTCGGCGTCGGAATACTTCAGCAGAACGCCACCGAGGATCGGTCCGGAAACGCCGGCCAGACCACCCGCGGTGCTGTACGCGCCCAACGCCTTCGCCCGAGCCTTTCCGGACACCCGGTCGGTGATGATGCCGAGCACCTGCGAACTGATGGTGCCTGCGCCGGTCCCTTGCCCCAGCCGGGCCAACACGATCATCGACGGATCCGACGCACACGCTCCGAGGATTCCCATCACCGCGAAAATGCTCAGGCCCGCCAAGAACAAGCGTCTACGCCCGACGACGTCACCGAGTCGGCCCGCCGGCACCAGGGCCAAGCCGAAAGTCAGCGAATAGCTCGCAAGGATCCACTGCACCTCCGAGGTCGACGCGCCCAGCGACGCCCGGATCGACGGAACCCCGATTCCGAGCACCG
This sequence comes from Rhodococcus sp. EPR-134, assembly GCF_001647205.1. NCBI lineage: Bacteria > Bacillati > Actinomycetota > Actinomycetes > Mycobacteriales > Nocardiaceae > Rhodococcus > Rhodococcus sp. EPR-134. Next base: position 1,775 of record NZ_LVCT01000785.1, on the reverse strand, counting down.
CCGAATCGAGAAGGGTGGTGAAACCCGCAGCTACGCAGACGACGATTTCCCAGCGGACGGCCGAACCGAGCTTGGTGGATTCGGCCGTCGCTGTGACTGTGTGGGACAGGACCCGTTACCCCGCAGCTTCAGCCGTGGTCCGACGCGTGAGCGGCGGTCGCAACCCCAAGTGCTCTCGCAGCGTCGACGTGGAGTACTCGGTGCGGTACGCCCCACGCTCCTGCAGTTCCGGGATCAACCAGTCGACGATCTCGTCGAGCCCGGTCGGCACCAGGTACGGCGAGATGTTGAAGCCGTCCGAAGCTCCGTTGCGCACCCAATGGACCAACTGATCTGCGACCTGCCCCGGAGTGCCCGCAAAACCCGAACGCTGCGAGGTCTCGATGGCGACCTGACGTAGGGACAGATTCTTTGCCTCGGCAAGGGCACGCCATTCACGCGCGATCGCAATGGGGTCGTTGCCGTCCCGTGCGGAACCGCGCGTCTCCGAAACCGGGCGGGCAACCGGATCTTCCTCGGGGAGTGGACCGTCGGGGTCTCGATCGGAAAGGTCCTTACCCCACACCAGTCCGACGAGAGAGAGGGCAGTCTGACCGGTGAACTGGCCTTCGAGGACCCACCGCGCCTTCTCTTCGACCTCGGACTCGTTCTCCGCCAACACGATCTGCGTGCTGGGCAGGATCTTGACGTCGTCCTCCGGTCGCCCGACGCTACGCAACCGAGCCCGAATGTCGTCGGCGAAGTCGAGTGCGCCGTCGAAATGCGTCCCGTGTCGCGAGAAGATGACGTCGGCGTGCGTCGCCGCGAAATCGCGTCCAGTCGGCGAATCGCCCGCTTGAAAGATGACCGGATGTCCCTGTCTGCTGCGGGGAAGCGTCGGCGTCACGGAGATGTCGAACTGCGAAGTCTGGCGGCGTACGTCGCTCACGGCTCCCGGAGTCGACCAGTTCTCGGACGTGCGAGAGTCCGAGATCGCGTCGTCGGCCCACGAATCCCACAGTGCCCGTGCAGTTTCGATGAACTGCCCGGCACGCTCGTAACGCAGGGCGTGGTCGAGGAAACCACCGCGACGGAAATTCTCTCCCGTCCAAGCGTTGTCAGTGGTGACCGCGTTCCAGCCGGCCCGTCCGTCGGAAAGTAGATCGAGGCCGGAGAGTCGACGGGCGAGGTCGGCCGGTTCGTTGTACGTGGTGTTCTGTGTCGCGACCAGCCCGATCTTGTCGGTGATACCGGCGAGGGCGGCCAACTGCGCAATGGCGTCGGGGCGGCCGGCGATATCCAGATCGAGAATCTTGCCGTTCTGCTCGCGAAGACGAAGGCCCTCACCGAGGAAGAAGGCGTCGAACAGACCTCGCTCGGCGGTGAGTACCAACCGCCGAAACGTCTCGAAGTCGATCTGGGAACCGCTCGAGGAATCGGACCAGATGGTGGTGTGGTTGACCCCTTGGAAGAAGACGCCGAAGTGAACGTGTGCGTCGGGTCGAGGTACGGCGGAGCGTGATGCAGTCATAGCCGAAATGTCCTTAGCGCGAAGTCAAGTCAGGAGGAGTGGACGAATCGATTTGCGGGCCGCTGCAGGCCGAGGTTGCCCCTCAGAGTCGATCCCGGAACCGGGCGTCGCGTCACCCCGGCCTTGGACAGCGCCGGAAGCACGAATTTGGCCAGCACCGGAAGGTCCTCGTCGATCACGAGAGCGTGGAAATGAACACCGTCGAGGTATCGGGCCAATTCCTTCAGAACCACGGCCGCTTCCCCCGGATCTGCAGCCAGGAGCA
>NZ_LVCT01000784.1:0-33192 GCF_001647205.1 Rhodococcus sp. EPR-134 | reverse complement strand
GTATGCCGTGTCGTGGAACAGAAAGTCGTGAACAGAAAATCTGCCGCCCACATGCTGTGGACGGCAGATTCTCGGCTGTCGAATTTCAACGATTCTGATGTTCAGGGGCGGCTGAGCGCGCTCGCGTTGTCATTGTCGCGAGTGGCCGTCGAACCTGCGGTGCTCTCGAGCATCCCCTCGAGGACGTTCTTGCCGATCGAGGTTTCCTTGGGAAGCGCGATCGGGTAGGTCCCGTCGAAGCACGCGGCGCACAGACGGCTGGCCGGCTGCTCGGTGGCGGCGATCATGCCTTCGGTGGAGATGTATCCGAGCGTGTCCGCTCCGATGGAACGACGCACGCCGTCGAGCATTTCCTCGAACGTCGCGTCTTGTCCGCCCGCGCCGTTGGCGATCAACTCGGCCGGTGAGGCGAAGTCGATGCCGTAGAAGCAGGGCCACTTGACCGGCGGCGAGGCGATACGGACGTGAATTTCGAGAGCGCCGGCTTCGCGGAGCATCCGGATGAGCGCACGCTGGGTGTTTCCGCGGACAATCGAATCGTCCACCACCACAAGGCGCTTGCCGCGGATGACTTCCTTGAGCGGGTTGAGCTTGAGCCTGATACCGAGCTGACGGATCGTCTGCGACGGCTGGATGAAGGTGCGGCCCACGTAGGCGTTCTTCATCAGACCCTGGCCGTAGGGGATGCCTGAGCCCTGTGCGTACCCGACGGCTGCGGGGGTGCCGGACTCGGGAACGGGGATGACCAAGTCACCTTCGGCGGGATGCTCGCTGGCGAGCAGACGGCCGATCTCGACGCGGGTCGAGTGGACCGAACGGCCACCGATGACGCTGTCGGGACGGGCAAGGTAGACGTACTCGAAGACACAGCCCTTGGGCGTCGGATTCGCGAAACGCGAGGAGCGGACGCCGTCGGCGTCGATCGCGAGTAGCTCACCGGGTTCGATGTCGCGAACGAACGACGCACCGACGATGTCGAGGGCTGCCGTCTCGCTGGCGACTACCCAACCGCGGTCGAGTCGACCGAGGCAGAGCGGGCGGATGCCGTGCGGATCGCGCGCTGCGTACAGCGTGTGCTCGTCCATGAAGGTGAGGCAGAACGCGCCCTCCAACGTGGGAAGCAATTCCATCGCGGCCTGTTCGATGGTGCTGTCGCCGGCAGCGTGTGCCAGGAGACCACCGATGAGGTCGGAGTCGGAAGTCGCGGCATTGGGGCGCTTGTCGTTGACCAGGCCGGCTGCACGGGTGCGGCTCGCGAGTTCAGCGGTGTTGACCAGGTTGCCGTTGTGGCCGAGCGCGATGCCGGTGCCGGCAGTGGTCGTACGGAAGATGGGCTGCGCGTTCTCCCACGTCGTGGAACCGGTGGTGGAGTAACGGCAATGTCCGACGGCGACGTGACCTGGCATCGCTGCGAGGGTCTGCTCGTCGAATACCTGGCTGACCAGGCCGAGATCCTTGAACACCAGCACCTGGGAGCCGTCGGCTACCGCAATGCCGGCAGCTTCTTGACCACGGTGCTGAAGTGCGTACAGGCCGTAATAAGTGAGCTTCGCCACATCCTCTCCCGGCGCCCAGACGCCGAATACACCGCATTCTTCGCGGGGCTCGTTCTCGTCCTCGTCGGACGGGTTCGAAGCGAGGAGATTTGGACTGTTGACCGACAGATCGGCACGAGTCACCGGGCGCTCCCTTTGTGGGCAGGGGTTGGGGGGCATCCACAGTCTACGGCCATTTTGGGACTCACTTCCCCTGAGGGCTGCCTTGGGTCTCAGATCACGCCGAAGCGAACCGGATGGTCTCTCTCTGTTACTGCGTCAACCACTCTGTCACTACGCCAACCCCTCTGTTGCTAGGTCAACCGCAGCAGTGGGAGCCAGTGCGCAATTTCGGGAGCGCGGCTACCTGAGGCGTCGACTCTTCCGTCACCTGAGGCCTCGGAGAACTCGAGCAATCCGGTGACCATCTGCAACCACGTCCGAGCGTCCGTCTCGACGACGTTGGGCGGGGTTCCGCGCGTGTGACGCGGACCTTCGATGCATTGCACCGCAACAAACGGTGGGACCCGCACCTCGACGCTCGATCCGGGGGCGATCTGTTCGAGAGTGCGCGCACTCATCTTCACTGCCGCACCGAGTTCACTGCGCGAAGGCTTCGGCAGTTCCGGATCTCGAAGCCACGGGCCGACGGCCAGGACGGCGGCACGAAATTCGGCGGGGTCGACGGCGCGGCGGGGCGGCATCAGTTCACTCCATGTCTGCGAGTAGCGATACGAACGGCAAGTGCGCCACCGGCATTCGTGGCCAGGTGCAGCAGGGCGGGGGCAAGTACGCTGCCGCCACGGCGGTGCAGCCACTCGAACAGCAATGCCGAAGCGCCGGTGAACGCCACGGCTGCGGGAACGTTGTCGCCGGCACCGCGGGCGGGAGCGACGTGCCACAGCCCGAAGGTCAGTGCGTGAACAGCCTGCGCGGTCGGCCTGTTCAGTTCGCGGCTCCAGACGGCCGACATCGCGCTACGGAACAACAGTTCCTCGGAGAGCACCGTCCCGAACGGGATGTGCAGGATGATCCATTCGAGGAAGTCTTCGCGGCCGTCTGCTCGCTCGTCGGCAGCGAGAGTCGCGCGCAAGGAGGGAACGGCCAAAGCGACGCTGTAGCCCGTGAGGACCGCCCCCGCCGCGGCTCCGCCGAACTGAGAACCACCACGAATGCCGGTGTGCGCCAAGCCGAGTTCCTCGCGGGTGTAACCACGTGCGAGTAGGACTCCGATGGCCGACAGACCGGCCGCGGTGTTGACCACGGCGCGGGCTCGGGGCGAAAGACCGAATGCCGGAAGCACGACGTTGCTCCAGGTGATCGCGGTAGCGGAGAGCGCGATCGAGGCGACTCCCCTCACTTCTCGGGGCCCTCTGATTTCACGGCGACAACCAATGCCGACCGCACCCGCTCGGTTTCTGCGGCCGTCCATCCCTCAGGCTGGACGACGCTGATCCAGGCGTCCAGAACGGAGGTTCCGTAATTGTGACCATGGCCGTCCGGAACTCCCGCGGCGTTACCGAGGTCTGCAGACACCTGCCAGAACGTCACGACCGGGAACCATTTCATTGACGGCGAGCGGTCGAAACCGGGCACTTCCTTGAGCCACTCGGGCCGATTGAACATGAGGTCGGGTGACCACCACACCACTGGATCGGAAGGGTGCTGGACAAACAGAACCCGCGGCTGCGGCCACGTCATCCCGTCGGTCGGAATGTCTTCGGAGCGATCCGCGAACCGCACGCCGGCCAAGCCGTCCGCGTAGACAGGAGCTACTTCGGGAGTGCCTGGATCGCGCCTCTTCTCGATCGAACGCCACAACTGCGTCGCGTTCGGTGGGCCAACCCACAGAATTCCGTCGGCGGTATCGCGTGCCGCCTGCAGTGTGTCGAAGGCTCCGGCGCCGGCCATGACGCCGAGGCTCTCGCCGTAGACCATGAACTTCGGCCTGGTGGCTTCCGGTTCCTGGAGCCATCTTTCGTGTACCCGCTCGATCAACAGGCGTCCGGCAGCTTGCGCCTTCTCCTGGTCGGCGAGGAACGAGATCCAACTCGGCAGGTACGAGTACTGGCTGGCGACAAGAGCAGTGTCGCCGTCATGCACAAGTTCGATTGCCTGTGCCGCAGTGGGATTGACCCACCCCGTACCCGTCGTCGGAATGACCACGAGGACCTTGCGTTGGAAGGCGCCGGTTCGCTCCAGCTCCTTGATGACCAGATCCATACGCTCTTCGGGATCTTCGGCGCTTTCAAGTCCGGCATATACGCGAATCGGATCCATCGCAGGCTTACCGGTTGCCGCTTCGAGTTCCTGCGCGTCGAGTCCGCGCGAGACGAAGTTTCGTCCCTCGAACCCCAATGTGTCCCAGGGAGCGGCTGATTCGGGGCTACCCGATTTCATCGGATCCTGCGGTTCGACGACGCCGTCGCGAGTGGTCGAGTTCTGCAGACTGAAGATCGAGTTGGTCGCTGCATAGATTCCGCGGACCAGGACGCCGTCGACCAGCATGAAGAACAGGACGGTGACAACCAGGACACCGACGCCATTGGCCACCGACCGTGACCAGTGGAACCGCCGCATCAGCTGTCGGGCAATCAGTTTCACCAGATCGTGGAGGACTCGCCAGATCGAGATGAGCAGGCCACCGACGAGCAGGCTCAGTCCGAGGGTTCGGATGTAGCCGGAAGTGGTCGTGCCTTCGGCATCGGTCAGTGCCGCGATTTCACGTTGCCACCCGGCCGCGTAGACCAGCATGATGATCGCCGCGACGATGGACGCGACCGGAACGAAGACCTTGATCGCGGAAGGCACCGGCTCGGGCAGTGGCCACCACCGTCGACCGCTGAGCAGGTATCGCTCGACAGCCCAACCGATCGCAGTACCGACGCCGTAGCCGATGGCCGAGTTGATACCGCCGATCAGACCTTGGAAAAGCCAATCGCGCGGCAACAGCGAAGGGGTCAACGACCAGCAGAAGAAGAACGCGGCAAACGCGATGCCGGTGAAGTCGAGTTTGAGGAGCCCCCACGCCCACTCGGTGAAGCGGTTGTCGAGCTTCTCGAGGGGTGCGGGAACAGCCAGCCGCGGGTGGTGTTCCTGCGGCTGGCTGTCAGAAGAAGTCAGTTCTCCGGAATCGACCATCTATCACCCGAACAGTGCGGGCAGCGTTCCCTCGAAGGCCTCACGGAGCTTGGCCATCGTGACGGAGAAGTGTCCCTGGACCTCGACGGAGTCGCTGCCCTCGTCGACGACCCCGATACGCGTCCACGGCAAGCCGCGGGCGGTGCACATACCGGTGAAGCGAGTCTCCTCGGTACGCGGAACTGCAACGAGGACGCGTCCCGACGATTCCGAGAACAAGGTCACGAACGGATCTGCGCCCTCGGGAATCAGGATGCGGCAACCGGTTTCGCCGGCCAGCGCGGCTTCGACGACAGCCTGGGCCAGTCCACCCTCGGAGAGGTCGTGGGCTGCGGTGACGAGACCGTCACGCGAAGAGGCGAGCAGAATGTCGGCGAGCAGTTGCTCACGGGCGAGGTCGACCTTCGGCGGCACGCCACCGAGGTGACCGTGCTCGACCTGCGACCAGATGGAGCCGTCGAACTCGTCGTGGGTGTCGCCGAGCAGGATCAGCGTCTCGCCGGGCTCGAGTCCGAGGCCCGTCGGGATGCGGCGGTGAACGTCGTCGATCACACCGAGGACGGCAACCACCGGCGTCGGCAGGATTGCCGTGGATCCGGTCTGGTTGTAGAAGCTGACGTTGCCGCCGGTGACGGGGATGCCGAGGGTGGCGCAGCCGTCGGCAAGGCCGCGAACGGCCTGCTGGAACTGCCACATGACACCCGGGTCCTCGGGAGAACCGAAGTTCAGGCAGTTGGAGACGGCCTTGGGCGTTGCGCCCGTGACTGCCACGTTGCGGAAAGCCTCGGCCAACGCGAGCTGCGCACCGGTGTACGGGTCGAGCGCGGTGTAGCGGCCCGAAGCGTCGGTGGACAGTGCGATTCCGCGTCCGGTCTTCTCGTCGATGCGGATGACACCGCCGTCGGCGTTCTCGGCCAGGACGGTGTTTCCGCGGACGTAGCGGTCGTACTGCTCGGTGATCCACTTGCGGCTGCACAGGGCAGGCGAGGCGATCATCTTCAGCAGGGTCGCTTCGAGCTCGGCGTCGGTTTCGGGACGCTTCAGTCCGGCGGTCGTATTCGCGATCAAGGCATCCTGCGTTGCCGGACGCTCGACGGGGCGGTGGTAAACCGGACCCTCGTGCGCGACGGTGCGCGGGGGAACGTCGACGACAGTCTCGCCGTGCCAGGAGATGGTGAGGTGCTCACCGTCGGTGACCTCGCCGATGTCGGTGGCCAGGACGTCCCACTTCTTGCAGACCTCCATGAACGCATCGACGTTCTCGGGCGTGACCACGGCGCACATGCGCTCCTGCGATTCGCTCGAGAGCACCTCGGCCGGGGTCATTCCGGTGGCGCGCATCGGAACCTTCTCGAGGTTGATGTGCATGCCGCCGTCGCCGGCCGCGGCCAGCTCGGAGGTGGCGCAGGACAGCCCGGCGCCGCCGAGGTCCTGGATGCCGACGACGAGGCCGGCCTTGTAGAGGTCGAGACAGCACTCGATGAGCACCTTCTCGGTGAACGGGTCGCCGACCTGAACCGCGGGCAGCTTCTTACGTCCGCCGGTGTCTCCACCCTCGTCGTCGAACGTCGCCGACGCGAGGACCGAGACGCCGCCGATTCCGTCGAGACCGGTGCGTGCGCCGAACAGGATGATCTTGTTGCCCGCGCCCGAAGCGAAGGCCAGATGCAGATCCTCGACGCGCATGACGCCGGCAGCGAGGGCGTTGACCAGCGGGTTACCTGCATAGGACTCGTCGAAGACCGTCTCGCCGCCGATGTTCGGCAGGCCGAGGGAGTTTCCGTATCCACCGACACCGCGCACGACACCGTCGACGACGCGACGGGTATCGGGGGCGTCAGCAGCACCGAACCGAAGCTGATCCATGACGGCGATCGGACGAGCACCCATGGCCATGATGTCGCGGACGATGCCGCCGACACCGGTCGCCGCACCCTGGTAAGGCTCGACGTACGACGGGTGGTTGTGGCTCTCGACCTTGAACGTGACTGCCCAGCCGTCACCGATGTCGACGACGCCGGCGTTCTCACCGATACCGGCCAGCATGTTGGCGCGCATCTCGTCGGTGGTGGTCTTGCCGAAGTATCCGAGGTGGACCTTGGAGGACTTGTACGAGCAGTGCTCGCTCCACATCACCGAGTACATCGCCAGTTCGGCGTCCGTGGGACGGCGGCCCAGGATCTCCTTGATGCGTGCGTATTCGTCGTCCTTGAGACCGAGCTCCTTGAACGGCTGAGCGGCATCGGGATCAGCCGATGCGTGCGTGACGGTATCGACCTGGTGAGCAGACACTGGAGAGTGGTCCCTTCCCTACGGGAGTCAAGAGGCAAGCCGGCGCGGAGCGGGACACCACGAATGTGCCCAACGAAAGAACGTGCCGGGGGACAGTCTATCGGTGTGGGCCGACGACTTCCGCAGACGGCAGCACCCGCAACACCTCCGGGCCTGCGAAGTATCGCCCGTCACACCCGCCCCGGTTTGGGTGATCCGGTCGGTTTTCTTAAAGTCAGGGCCGGCCCACTCTCTCCCTCGAAAGGCCTCGCATGCCCCAGGATGTTCGTCAGTCCGACCTCACGGCACAGTCCCAGTCGGTGACCACTCCCCTCACTCCGGCTGCAATTTTCCTGGTCGCGACCGTAAATCCGGGTGGTGAGAACACCACACGAGAACTACTCGCCGACGTCGCCGGCCTGCAGCGCGCCGTGGGGCTGCGCGTCCCCGGATCAGGTTTGGATGTGGTGACAAGCATCGGTTCGTCGGCTTGGGATCGACTGTTCGCCGGTACGCGCCCCGCGCTACTGCACCCGTTCGCCGCTCTACAGGGTGACGTTCACTCGGCGCCGTCGACTCCCGGCGATCTGCTCTTCCACATCCGCGCGATGAGCATGGATGCGTGTTTCGAGGTGGCTCGGCAGATCACGAAGCGACTGCACGGAGCAGCCACGGTGGTCGACGAGGTTCACGGCTTCCAGTACTTCGAGAACCGAGACCTCATCGGCTTCGTCGACGGCACCGAAAATCCGGTGGGCCGCGACGCCGTCGCCGCCGTGACTGTCGGAGACGAAGATCCCGCGTTCACCGGAGGAAGCTACGTCCATATCCAGCGCTACGTCCACAAGATGCGGGACTGGGAAGCAATCACCGTCGACGAGCAGGAACGTGTGATCGGACGCAGCAAGCTCGAGGACATCGAAATGACGTCCGACGTGAAGCCGTCCAACTCGCACGTAGCCCTCAACGCAATCAAGGACGAGAACGGCAAGGCTCTCGAGATCCTGCGTGCCAACATGCCGTACGGGCGCCTCGGTGATGACGAGATCGGCACCTTCTTCATCGGCTACTGCCGCACGCCGGCGATCACCGAACGGATGCTCGAGAACATGTTTCTCGGCAACCCACGCGGCAATTACGACCGTCTGCTCGATTTCTCGACGGCCGTGACGGGCTCGATGTTCTTCACACCGAGCGCCGACTTCTTCGAGGATCTACCGACTGCGCCCTCTACGCCCACTGGGCTCCCTGCACTTTGACTACGCGCCCTCTAACTACGCGGCGTGAGGAACGCACCGAGCGCGTCGGCATACATGCGGACATCTGCCGCGCCCATCAGCTCGCGGGCAGAGTGCATCGCGAGCTGAGGCGCGCCGACGTCGACGGTGGACAGTCCGGTGCGTGATGCCGTGATCGGTCCGATGGTGGAGCCGCACGGCAAATCGGCGCGGTGGACGTAGCGCTGCATCGGCACTCCCGCCTGATCGCACGCGAGCGCGAATTCGCCGGCACCGGCCGCATCGGTGGCGTAGCGCAGATTCTGGTTCACCTTGAGTACCGGCCCACCGTTGATCTCGATCCGATGAGCGGGCTCGTGGCGGTCCGGGTAATTGGGGTGCGTCGCGTGTGCCATGTCGCCCGACGCGCATACCGAGCCGGCCATCGCCTGCAGGAATTCTTCGCGGCCACCACCGCGTCCCAACACGATCCGCTCGAGCACGGTGTTCAGCAGGTCCGAGAAAGCTCCGCGATCGGACATGCTGCCGACCTCTTCATGATCGAAGAGAGCAAGCACTGGGACCTGCTGACCGGGCGACTCAGCCGCGGCCAAAAGTGCTTGTGTCCCTGCATAACACGTGCCCTGATTGTCGAGCCTGGGGGCGCTGACCAATTCCTTGTCCACCCCCACGACTGCGCTGGGCGCAAGGTCGTGTGTCATCAATTCCCAGCCGAGAACCGACGACGCGGCTACACCCGCACGCTCGGCGACAAAGCCGATGAAAGACTTGGGCTTCGAACCCACGCCCCAGATTCCGTTGACGTGCCTCTGCGGATCCAGCGTCACACCCTTGCGATCTTCGGACAGGTGGATAGCCAGCTGCGGAACACGAAGAATCGGGTCGTCGATGCGAACCAGCTTCTGCTCCACAGTGTTTCCCACCCGGACACTCAATCGGCCGGAGATACCGAGATCGCGGTCGAGCCAGGAGTTCAGCCACGCACCGCCATACGGTTCGAGGCCCACCATCTGCCACCCGGCCGAAGTGAGGTCGGGATGCTGTTTGACCCGCAGGTTCGGGCTGTCGGTATGACCTCCGACAATCCGGAACGGAGCGGTGTTTCCCACGCCCTCGGTGCTCCAGGCGATCAGCGAACCGCCTCGCACGAGGAAGTACCGTCCGGGCTCGGCTGGCCACGACTGCGTTTCGTGGACTTCGACGAACCCGCCGGCCGTCAGCTCGGTCGCCACCGTCGCGCACACATGGAACGGCGACGGTGACGAATCGACGAAGCTGCACAAGCCGTCTGCGTCGGCCCCGGTCCGAGAAGTCTGAGAAGTCATGCCCCTCATCATGCCCGAATCGGTGTCCGCGAAATCAGTGGGCACGAAATCAGTGGGCGGAATCGGGCGAGCTCAGAACCTGTCAGCTCAGGCGTGAGGACCCGACACGCAGAACTGATTCCCATCAGGATCGAGGAGCGTCACCCAGCGGAAACCGTCCATGTTCTCGCGGTGGTGCTCAGTTGCCCCGGCCTCGACGAGCCGCGCCACCTCGGCGTCGAGATCCGGACTCCCCAAATCGAGATGGATGCGATTCTTACCGGCGGTGGGGTCCGGGACCTTCTGGAATGCGAAGTTGGTGGCGCTGTCAGGGACCGCGACGATGTAGAACCAACCGTCGTTCTCCTCGACGATGTTTCCGCCCAACTGCGCCGCCCACCACGTTGCGAGCGGACCGGGATCGAGACTGTCGAAGGTGATCATGCCGAGTGTGAGAGTCATGCGCACACGCTAATGGAAGCCACCGACAAAGACTCTCGATCTCGGGCTGAGAGAGACGATCGTCGAATGCGACTCACAACGCTGCGCGACCGTGTTGCAGAACCACTCTTCGCAGTTTTCATCGCGACCGGCTTGCTCCTGAGCATCCTCGGAGTGCTCGCCTGACCATCATCCACTTCGACCTCGAGCCGAACCTGATCACCTTCACCGCAACAGGTCTTGCCGTCGGCCTTCTCGCGGCCGCCCTGCTTTATGTCCGGAACTACTCGCTCACTCGATCGAACTAGCAGATCGGTAGATCACTCGACCGCTTCGAGTTCCGCGACACTCCCGTCCGAGATCACCCGGACGTGGCGGGTGATCTTCTCGATCGGCCAGTCCCACCACGCAATTCGCACCAACTTCTCGATGTCTTCGGCACTGAAGCGGCGCTTGATCTCCGTTGCCGGGTTGCCGCCGACAATTGCGTAGTCCGGGACGTCGCGCGTTACGACGGCGCCAGTGGACACGATCGACCCGTGACCGATCCGGACACCGGGCATGACTGTCACGTTCCCGCCGAACCACACGTCGTTCCCGACGACGGTGTCACCGCGTGACGGCAGATCCTGCACCAAATCCATGTGCCTGGCCCAATCACCGCCCATGATCGGAAACGGGTAGGTGGAGACACCGTTCATACGATGGTTCGCGCCGTTCATGATGAAGGTGACACCGGTGGCCAGGGCGCAGAACTTTCCGATCACCAGTTTGTCGGGACCGTAGTGATGCAACACGTTTCGAGTCTCGAACTCTTCGGCGAACTCCGGATCGTCGTAGTAGGTGTACTCCCCTACCTCGATCAACGGGTTGTCGATCAACGGCCTCAGCAACACCACTCGCGGTTGCCCGGCCATCGGATGAACATTGGTGGGATCCGGCGCGTTCACTGCTTACTCCGATCCGTCGGCGCGGTGTCGCCGACCGCAGCAAGACTATCTGGTTCCTGCTGCGATCGACCGACAAGCGAAAACGTACCGGTGTCAGCCCAGGAGACCCTTGGCGATATGGGTGACCTGAATTTCGTTGCTGCCCGCATAGATCATGAGCGACTTGGCATCACGCGCCAATTGCTCGACTCGGTACTCGGCCATGTAGCCGTTTCCACCGAACAGCTGCACGGCTTCCATCGCGACCTCGGTCGCTGCGCGCGAGGAGTACAGCTTCATCGCCGACGCCTCCGCGAGACTCACCTTGTCTCCGGCCGCGGTACGTTCGATCGCGTTGAAGACCATGTTCTGCACGTTGATTCGAGCGACCTCCATCTCGGCCAGCTTGAGCTGGATGAGCTGGAACTGCCCGATCTCACGTCCCCACAGTTTGCGGGACTTCGCGTATTCGATACTCAGACGGTGGCATTCGTTGATGATGCCGAGAGACAGGGACGCGATGCCGATGCGTTCGGCGGCAAAGCTCTCCTTGGCGCTGGATTTGCCGTCCGACTTTCCGCTGTCCTCGGTCTCGCCGAGCAGACGGTCCTTGGTGATGCGGACGTTGTCGAAGAACAGCTCACCTGTGGGTGAGGAGTTCATGCCCATCTTCTTGAACGGCGGGCTCTGTGTGAGACCCTCCATGCCCTTGTCGAGGATGAAGGCGAGCACCTTGCGATCGCGACGATCAACCGACGCATCGCCCTCGTCGAGCTTTGCGTACACGATCATCACGTCGGCGTACGGACCGTTGGTGATGAAGGTCTTGTTGCCGTTGAGAATGTAGTCGTCGCCGTCGCGGCGTACGTAGGACTTCATGCCGCCGAAGGCATCCGAGCCGGAGTCCGGTTCGGTGATCGCCCAGGCGCCGACGGTCTCGAATGTCACCAGGCCGGGGAGCCAGCGTTCCTTCTGCGCGAGTGTGCCGCGGCTGCGGATAGTTCCGGCAGCCAATCCGAGGCTGACACCCAACGATGCGACCAGGCCGAGGCTGACTCCGGCCAATTCGCTGTTGAGCACGACGCCCATGCTGCCGGCGCCGCTGAAGGCGCTCGACTTCTCACCGTCACCGGAGGGCGCATCGCCGCGCTCGCGTGCCAGCGACTTCTCGAGGCCCTCGCGTGCCATGTCGGCCAGACCGAAGGTCGAGTACAGCTTGCGAATGATGTCGAACGGCGGCAGCGCACCGCTTTCGAGCTCGTCGACGTGAGGTCGCACCTCTTTGTCGATAAAGCCCCGCAAGGCGTCGCGGAACATCAGGTCGGTGTCGGACCACTCGTACATGTGCCTGAGCTCCAGTCGGTGAACGATCGAGAGACTGCCGAACGACAGCCACACACCGAATATAGAACACGTTCCAAAACCGGAACAGGATTCAGCTGATCAGTCCCATTCGCTGCGAGATCCACGTCAGCTCCTGCTCGACGCCGGCCGACCACACCGAAAAGCTGTGACCACCGGGAAGCTCGAGATACCTGGCGTCCATTCCGGCCGCTTTGGCCGCTTCGTACACCTTTTGCTGACCGGGCTTGAACTCATTGTCATCTGTTCCGACGACGAACACTCCGCCCGAGTTCGGGAACTTCCGAGTCGCCAGCAGGTCCAACGGATTCACCTTCACGAACGCCGCTTCGTCGCCGCCGAATATCTCGTCGACGGTTCGCTGTCGGTCACCGAGCGAAGGCTCCAATTGACCGGACAGATCGAGGAATGTCGGGTACACCTCGGGGTAATTGGTCGCCATCTGCAGTGAGCAGGTGCCACCGTAGGAGAGCCCGCCGATTGCCCACGCTCGCGGATTCGTGTCGATCTGGAACGCATTCGCCACCGCAGCGGGCAAGTCCTTTGCCAGATACGTGCCGACCTTGCCCTGTGACGAGTCGGTGCACAGCGGATTGGCCATCTGCGACCCTGTTCCATCGGCTATCACGACGACTGGAGCCAACCCCTCGTGATCTCGTGCAAAGGCATCCATTGTCGCGGTCAGCTTTCCGCCCTGGAGCCAGTCCTCGGGCTTGCCAGGCTGACCTGCCATGAGCACGAGCACGGGAAGAAGCGGACGCGGATTGGTGAAGTACGACGGCGGCAGATACACCTGCGCGTCGCGCGCGGAGAATCCTGAAATCGTCCCGGGGACAGGCAAAGTCGTGACCCGTCCGCGAATCGGCATGCCCTCCGGCGCTTTCCACACAGTGTCGGTGGGATCGCCGGTGACAACAGGATCGGTCGGACCGGGAACTTCACTGAGTGAGATGCGGTCGAAATCGTCGTGTCCGAACGCAATTCCCACAGTCGGATACGCGGCGAAAACCAGATTGATCTGCGTCGCGGCAGTGATGACGACCAGAACCGTCGCGATCACGGACAGGAGCGCTTTCGCGACGGTTCCGCCCGCCTTGATTCGCGGCCCGAGAAGTAGCAGCGCGTAGATACCGAGACCGATCCACACGTAGATCGACATCTCGATGGGATCGGGGAACGGCACGATCACCTTTTCGACGGTGATCCACACGGCGATCATGATCACCAGCGCAATCAGCCCCGCGATCGGCACCGCTCTGCGGTAGTACCAGCGCACGTTCGAACCGAGCAGCCACACACCACCCAGGACCCCAAGGACAGTCAGGATCACCGGCAGCGGTCCCGAGATCAAACTGATTCGGTAGAGCCAGTCCACGTCAAGCCTCTCGCGCGTAGAAATGTCGCACGCACGAGGCTAGACGACGACGCTAGTACTCTGTATCAGGTGACATTCATCAAGGTCTGTGGCCTACGCGACGTTGACACGGTCGACCTCACGGTGGGCCTGGGCGTCGACGCCATCGGTTTCGTCTTCGCCGAGAGCGTCCGCAAAGTCGACCCCACACTCGCAGTCGCTCTGCTCGCGCGAGTTCCCGATCACATCCGTGCAATCGGAGTCTTTCTCGGCAACCCGATCGATCAGATCCTCGAGATCGCGAAGATCACCGGGCTTCGCACCGTACAGGTTCACGATCTTGTCGACGCCGAGCAAGTGCAGCGACTGCACGATGCCGGCCTCACCGTCATCCGCGCGGTCGTCTCCAGCAACGTCCGCGACGGTTACAATCTCGACCTCGGCGAGGACGAACTCCTGATCGACGGCGCAGACGCCGGATCAGGGGTGCCGTGGAACTGGGCCCAACAGCAATCGCGCCCGCAAGGCAAGTGGATCCTGGCGGGCGGACTGTCCCCGGACAACGTTCGCGACGCACTCGATGCCACCGGAGCCTGGGGCGTCGACGTCTCCAGCGGCGTCGAATCCTCCCGCGGCGTCAAGGACCACGCGTTGATCGAGAAGTTCGTGAGCGCTGTCCGCCAGACCGATCACTCGAAATAGGACGCGTAGTCGCTGAAAGCGACTTGGCCGGTGGGACTCGCTTTCACGGCGTCGGCAACGGCCGGCGGAATGGGAGCCCAGTGTGCAGGCATCGCTGCCGCCAGTGACGGCTTCAAGATGTAGAGCAGTGCGAAGTTCACTATCCAGAGCGGCGGCGCCATCGACATGCCGACTTCCGAACTCACATTGCCTTTGGTGTTGGTCACCAGCTGCGCTGCTCCCGAAATCTGCTGCGCTGCAAATCCGTAGACTGCCTGCACCGTGTATGCCGACTGATAGAGCGCAATCAGAGTGTGCGTCGCACCGTTGTTGCGCAACCAGGTGCCCACGAAACCGCCAGGGGCGATCAGCGTATTCACCTGTCGCGTCGGCGCATCCGCGTTGGCCGGACTCTCCAGCAATCCGTCTGGATTCACGTACAACCCGTAACTGGCCAGAACCGACGGCGTCGTGCCGGAATAGAGGGGTCGCCCGTTCGTATTGGTGAGAATCCGGGCGCATTCGTCGATCACCGCGGCGTCCTCGCGATTTCCGCCGACCCCTCCGCCGGAGATGAGATCGCGATACTGCTCCTCGGTCAAAGCGTCGGCTGGCTCGAGTCCGATCTGCGCGGCAATCTCTTCCGCAGTCTGCTGACCGAGTGGCTGGTTGAGTTGATCCGGAGTAGTCATCTGCGTGGGCGCGACGCTCTCGTAGACCGGTGCCCCGGCAAAAGGGATCACGAACCCGGTATCGACATTCTCTGCAACCGGTTGCGCGCCGGCCATCTGAGTGGTGGCAAACGAAAGTACGCACACCCCAACCAAAGCCAGAACCGAGACGGTCCCGCGATGAGACCGTGCTCCACGTCTACAGCCCTCGCCTGAGAAAGCCTTGCCTGCAATTCCATTGCCGCGCATAGGTCAACCTCCCGGAACGCAGTCGGGCGAATCAACTCGAGCTTGCATCTCAGTCAAACGCTGTGACCAGCGCCGTGTCAAGACACAGGTCAGGTCGAGGCACGGCGACAGCTCGCTCGATACAGGCGACAGCTCGCCCGCTACAGTGATGCTTCCATCTGAAGTGACCTCACCCCATTTGAATTGCAGGACATCTCTGGAGGCGAGCAGTGTCTGACAAGCGCGGGACCGTATTGATCACCGGTGTCGGTCGGAGCAAGTCGATCGGAGCGAGCCTCGCATTGGGCCTTGCCGAGGATGGTTGGGATCTTGCTATCGGCTACTGGGAGCCTTACGACGAACGCGTCGGGTTCGGGCGCGGAGCGCACGATCCGCAAGACATTGCCGAGAAGTGTCGCGCACTCGGAAGCCGTGTCGACCTGGTTCCCGGAGATCTGGCCTCGCCCGACGTGGCCGATCAGCTCGTTGACGCTGCCGCAGCGCGGAACGACCTCCGTGGGCTGGTGCTCTCACATTGCGAAAGCGTCGACAGCTCGATCCTCGATACCACCGTCGAGAGCTGGGAACGACATTTCGCCGTCAACGCTCGCGCCTCCTGGCTGCTGATCAAAGCGTTCGCTGAACGGCTTCCGGAACAGCGCGACGTCAGTCAGGTGGCCGGGCGGATCATCGCACTCACCAGCGACCATGCGGCCCACAATCTTCCGTACGGGGCCAGCAAGGGCGCTCTCGACCGCATCGTCATCGCCGCCGCAGTCGAACTTGGATCACGCGGCATCCGAGCCAACGTCGTCAACCCAGGACCTATCGACACAGGATGGATGACACCCGCGATCAGACAGGCCACAACCCTCCAGACTCCTGCCGGCCGGCTGGGTACTCCCGGCGACACTGCAAACCTCGTTCGGTTTCTGATGTCCGACGCCGGAGGCTGGATTACGGGACAACTCCTTCACTCCAACGGCGGATTCAGTACGAACTGAGCCTTGGCCGGACTCAGTTCAGGCTTTGTAGGTCGGTAGCGTCTGCCCGAGCCTCTTACCCATTTCGGCAGCCAAAGCCGCGAGCCCGCTGGCCGGACGCACCATGACCTCGAAATCGACGATCTTGCCGTCCTCGTCGAATTCGACCATGTCGATTCCCTTGAGACTTTTATCGCCGATGTTCGCACTGAATTCGAGCACGACCCGCCGACCGTTGGCTCCGGCGAACTGACGGTGGTACTCGAAGTTCTCGAACACCTGGATCACCGTATTGAGAATGAGCACAACGGCATCCGCGGACTGGTACGGCTTGAATCCCGTGGGCGATCGGAACTGCGCGTCGGGCGCGACGATCGTCGGTAGCGCCGACAGATCGCCGGTTTCGATCATGGTGTGCCACAACTTCAGTGCAGCTTCGACTTTCGGTTCGAGCGTCAATTCCGTGCTCATGCTTCTACCCTTCCCTCGACGTTACCTGCCGCTTGATTTACCGGCACTTGACCTGCGACGGACCACGCACTCAACACAGTTCGCACCCCGGTCACGAGTTGCAACGGCTGATCGATCATGACGTGATGTCCGGCTTCGGGAATCTCCGCCACGATGGCCTCCGGTCCGAACAATCCGCGCATGTGCTCCATGAGTCGATCGGACACGATGCCGTTCTCAGCTCGGAAATAGGCTACGCGGCAACGTGGTTCGCTGTCGAGAACATCTTCGGCGCCTACTCGGAGAAAGAAATTCGGATCGAACTTCCACGACCAACCGCCCTCGACTTCCTCCATCGACGTGGCCGCCACATGGTCACGCACCGCAGGCAGACCCGAATCCTGCGGCGGAACGAAGCGGAAACGGCCCATCGCGTCTTCCCTGGTGGGATAAACCTTCTTGGGGCCGAACGCATTCTGGCGTCGAGCCGCCTCCTCTTCGGGCGTACGCGCCTTGAGCGGAGAATCGATGATGACAACCCCGTCCAACAGTTCGCCATGCAGATGCGAGGCCACGAAAGAAACAATCCCACCCATACTGTGCCCCACCAGAATCGGCTTGCCGTCGATTCCCCCTGCCTCGGCCGCCGCCAGCACCTCGCGAGCCCACTGGGACATCGCGTAGGCGTCGCGAGTGTGACTGTCGCCGTGGCCCGTCAAGTCGAGAGCGACGACGCGGCGCCCCTCGGCGAACTGCGGCGCAATGTGATCCCACCAGCGACTGTGGGCTGCGCCGCCGTGAATCAGCACGATTCCCGGCCCCGCCGGCCCCCAAGCCCGAAAGTGCACCGAGGCACCCTCGACCTCCACCGACCCCGTCTCGACCGGCGCTGCCAACGCCCGAGTGAACCAACCAGGCGCGTCTTCGACCACATTGCTCATCGATCGAACATACATAGTCGTCAATCGGTTCATCCAACTCTTCCCAGTTCGTGATCCATCACCTATATTGAATCCGGCCTCAAGTTCAATTCGTTTCGCCGAAGGGGAGAGATGACCAACCGCCAAGTACGCCTCGCCGCCCGCCCGACAGGACTTCCCGACGCTTCCACCTGGGAATACGTCGATGCCGAGATCCCGTCCGCCGGACCGGGCGAGTTTGTCGTCAAGGTCGAATACCTCTCCCTCGACCCCGCGATGCGCGGTTGGCTCAACGACGTCAAGTCGTACGTTCCGCCGGTCAAGCTCGGTTCCGTCATGCGCGCCCACGGCGTCGGACGCATCACCGAATCACAGCACCCCGATTACCAGGTCGGGGACATCGTGGCCGGATCCTTCGGCGCTTCCGAGTACGGCGTTTCCGACGGTACAGACGTCACTCGGGTCGACGAATCGATCGCTCCCCTGCCGACCTGGCTCGGCGCTCTCGGTTTCCCCGGCGTCACTGCGTATTTCGGATTACTCGACGTCGGAAAGCTGAAAGACGGTGACACCGTCGTCGTGTCCGGTGCCGCGGGTGCGGTCGGCAGTCTGGTCGGCCAGATCGCAAAGCTCCACGGGTGCAGGGTCATCGGCATCGCCGGCGGTCCGGAGAAGTGCGCGTGGCTCACCGAGGACCTCGGCTTCGATGTCGCCATCGACTACAAGAACGAATCCGTATACAAGGCGCTCAAGTCCAACGCTCCCGACGGAATCGACGTGTACTTCGACAACGTCGGCGGAGAAATTCTCGACGCCGCTCTCTCCCGTCTGCGCCTCGGCGCTCGGGTGGTCATCTGCGGCGCCATCGCGGGCTACAACGCCACCGAACCTCAGCCAGGCCCTGCTCACTACCTGTCACTTCTCGTCAACCGCGCCACGATGGCCGGCTTCGTGGTCTTCGACTACCTCGATCGCTACGCAGAAGCACAAGAGCAGATCGGAAAGTGGATCAAGAGTGGCGAATTGACTGCTCGCGAGCACGTCGTCGACGGCGGTATCGACGCGTTCGGCGACAGCCTCAATCTTCTCTTCGCCGGAGCGAACACCGGAAAGCTGGTCTTGAAGGTCAGCTGAGTCGGCCACACACGCAGATCGGCCACCGGTATTCCGGTGGCCGATTCGCTTGGGTCAACTGACTCCGGACGGAGTGGGAACGCTGTCCTCCCCCAACCGCGGCGGGGCCGACCGATAGGTTGCCGGCGTGCCGCTCATCCGAATCGGATTGGCTACCTGCCGAGTCGGTGCATCGCGACGCGGGTCGTCGATGGACACCACCGGATCGAGATTCAGCCGTTCCGCCAGCGCTATCGCGTCGGCGATGTCGTTGAGAGGCCCACACGGAACACCTCGCTCGGTCAGTGCCTCGAACCACGAGTCCGCAGAGCCCTTGGCCAATGCAGCAGTGACGGCGGCGAACAGCTCTTCTCGATGCGCAACCCTGTCGCTGTTGGACGCGAAACGCGCATCAGCGGCAAGTTCGGAAACTCCGAGAACCTCTGTCAACGAACTGAATTGCCGATCATTGCCGACCGCGAGGACCAGCGGACGGTCCGCGGTGTCGAATACCTCGTATGGTGCGATGCTCGGATGCCGGTTGCCCATTGCCTGCGGCACCACGCCCGCGGCCACGTAGCCGGACGACTGGTTGGCCAGTGCGGACAGCAACGAGGACAACAGATTGACCTCGACGTGCTGCCCTTCGCCTGTGCGATCGCGATGGCGCAGCGCTGCAAGGATCCCCACGCTGGCATGCAGGCCGGTGATGACGTCGACCACCGCGACACCGACCTTGGTGGGAGTCTTGTGATCGGGTCCGGTGATACTCATCAATCCGCCGACCGCCTGAATCAACAGGTCGTATCCCGGCAGAGAGTTGTTGCCACCGAAGCCGCTGATCGAGCAGTAGACCGCACGCGGATTCATTTCTCGGACAGCGTCGTAGCCCAGCCCCAGACGGTCCATCGTTCCCGGCAGGAAGTTCTGCACCACGACGTCCGCATTGCGAACCAGCTCGCGTGCACTCTCCAGATCCTCGCGCTCGCGCAGGTCCAGAGTGACCGACTTCTTGTTGCGGTTCACCGACAGAAAGTAGCTCGACTCGTCCCCCACCCACGGTGGGCCCCAGCTGCGAGTGTCGTCCCCGACACCCGGCCGCTCGATCTTGACGACCTCGGCACCCAGGTCGGCGAGAATCATCGTGGCGTACGGACCGGCGAGGACGCGGCCGAAATCAGCGATCACCAACCCGTCGAGCGCTCCGACAGCGTCTGCCGTCACCGGAAAGCTTCTTCACCGGTGAGAGCGCGGCCGATCACGAGCTGGTGAACCTCGGACGTGCCCTCGTAGGTGAGAACGGATTCGAGGTTGTTGGCGTGCCGGATCACGGGGTACTCGAGCGTGATGCCGTTGGCGCCCAGAATGGTTCGGCATTCACGGGCGATCTTGATGGCCTCGCGGACATTGTTGAGCTTGCCGGTGCTGACCTGCTCGGGGCGAACCGTCCCGGCGTCCTTGAGGCGCCCGAGGTGGATGGCGAGCAACTGCCCCTTGCCCAATTCGACTGCCATGTCGGCGATCTTGGCCTGGGTGATCTGATACGCGGCGAGCGACTTGTCGAAGACCTTGCGATCACGTGCATATGAGATCGCAGTCTCGAGGCAGTCACGTGCTGCACCCATTGCCCCGAAGATGATGCCGAAGCGTGCCTCGTTGAGGCAGCCGAGCGGGCCGGACAGTCCGCGAGCCTTGGGCAGCATCGCCGAGGCAGGCAGACGCACGTCCTCGAGCACCAGTTCCGAGGTGACCGACGCCCGCAGCGACATCTTGTTCTTGATCTCGGGGGCGGAGAATCCCGGAGTGTCGGTGGGAACGACAAATCCGCGCACGCCGTCGTCGGTTCGAGCCCAGACCACGGCGACGTCCGCGATGGAGCCGTTGGTGATCCACATCTTGGTGCCGTTGAGGATCCAGTCGTCGCCGTCGCGCTTGGCGTTGGTTCGCATACCGCCGGGGTTGGATCCGAAATCGGGTTCCGTGAGACCGAAGCAGCCGATGGCTTCACCCGCCGCCATTCGCGGGAGCCATTCTTCCTTCTGCTCTTCACTTCCGTTGTGGTGGATCGCGAACATGGCGAGCGAGCCCTGGACCGAGACGAGGCTGCGAATGCCCGAATCGACAGCTTCGAGTTCCTGGCAGGCCAACCCGTACGCCGTGGCGCTCATCCCGGCACAGCCGTAGCCCTCGAGGTGCATGCCCAGTACGCCGAGCGCGCCCAGTTCCTTGGCCAGCTCACGAGCCGGCAGTGCTGCCGCTTCGAACCATTCACCTACGTGCGGGCGAATGCGATCGTCGACCATCTTGCGGACCGTGTCGCGGATCGCGATCTCCTCGGCGTCCAGCAGGGTGTCGATGGCAAAAAGCTCGGACAGGGACTGCGGCGTGGTCACGGGGCCTCCAGTGTTCTCGGGCGCAATCCTTTGCGAGAACGATTGCGCAATCGTTTGCATCGCCTAGAGTAGAGCCCGGTTGCGCACCCGTCAATCCCCGAACTGCCGACCGACACCGAACCAACTCAGAACCGACGCAGACCAGGAGCCACGACGCAGATGACGCCCGATCCGTCGAACCGCAGCAACGGCCGTCCGCCGACGTTGCGCGAAATCGCCGACCAGGCCGGGGTCCACATCTCGACGGCGTCGCGGGTCCTCCGTCAGCCCGAGCCCGCCGACGGATGGTCCGACTCCGCACTCCGAGTTCGTCAGGTTGCCGAGGAACTCGGTTACCAACCGAATCTGTGGGCAGCCAGCCTTCGTACCCGCAAGACCACCACCATCGGCGTCGTGATGCCGAGACTGACAGACGTTGTAGTGGCCACCATGTTCCAAGGCATCGAGGAAGCCGCCACCGCAGCCGGGTACTCCGTCTTGCTCTCCAGCCCGCCCGACGATCTGGAAGCGCAACGCAAAGCGGTCGAGTTCCTGGTGAGCCGACAGGTCGACGGTCTCATGCTGAGCAGCATCCACCTGCCGGGTACCGATTTCGTCGACTCGCTCCCCCTGCGCTCACTGCCGATCCTGCTGCTGAACCGGCACATCGACTCGGCGACGTCATCCGTCAACCGAAGCCTTCCCTTTGTCAGCGGCGACGACCGCCTCGGCGGCTACCTCGCGGGGAAGCATCTACTGGACTGCGGCTATCGCGATCTCGGAGTGATCGCGGGGCCGGATCACGCCAGCACGTCGAGGGAACGCGTCGCGGGTTTCCGCGATGCCCTGGCCGAAGCCGGTCTGGAACTGCCGCCGAACCGAATAGTGGCGTCCGAGTTCGAAGTTCAAGGGGGTGTCGATGCGGCGGCCACACTGCTCAGCGGGAACACGCGCCCTGACGCCGTTTTCACGGTGAGCGACACCATCGCGATCGGCGTACTCGGTGTGGCCCGTGATCTCGGGTTGAGCATTCCCGACGATCTTGCGTTGGTCGGCTACAACGACATTCCGGTTGTCTCCCAACTCCCGGTGCCCCTGACGACGGTCAGGTCCCCCGCCCGAAAGATCGGTGCGACCGGGCTCGAGCACCTACTCGCACTGATCTCCGGCAAGAACGTCGAATCCGTGAAGCTTCCCGTCGAACTGATCGCGCGAGCCTCCACCAGAAAGCCTGCCAGTCACAAACTCTGAGCAGCTACCAGACCTGAGATTCGTCGATGCCCAACTGTCGCGCGTAACCGGAGTTGAGTGCGTCCCAGCCGTACTCGCGCGCCCGTTCACCCACGATCGGCCCGAAGGGCTCGCCTGCCAGAAGGGCATCGAGTACGTCGAAGCACAGATGCCACCCCGCAGCGAGCGCCGACGCCATCCCCTCGGCGCGCGACCTCTGCGTCAGCACGACGCGGGTGCCGCCTTCGATCGGGGTCAGGTCCCACACCAATTCGTCCGGGCCCCACTCGTGTTCGAGCCGCCGAGTGGTCTCCACGACGTGAACGGTGACCGGCAGCGACATTTCGGGGGCGCCGTCCTCGGTGAGCATGGTGATCACCGCATCACCGGTACGGCTCAGGTTCCGATCGGCGGTGTACGGCGTCCATTGCGCCAACATCTCCGGGTCGGTGATCGCCTCCCACACCTTCTCGACGGAATACGGCAGCACCCGAGGAAAGCTGACGACTGTGTCGTCACCGTCGACGCTCACCGTGACGTCGGACAGGGCACTGGGCTGATACGGCTGGGCACTCATGGTTCGATCTCACCAGGAACCACCGACACGGGCAACCGCCCGCTCGGCGTTCAGAACGCAAACACCGCCGATGCGGCCGCGATTGTCTCCTCCACCACCGGAAATTTCACCACGGACAAGTCGTGTCGAGCTCCTTCGAACTCCACCAGACGCGTCGCGGCGGGAATCAAGGCGAGTGCTGCCCGCATCTCCTCCGTTGTCGCGAACTCGTCCTTCGATCCGTGGACGACAACGGTCGGTGTGTTCAGGTCGGGCAGGTGTTCGGTTCTGAGCTTCTCGGGCTTCTTCGGTGGATGCAGTGGATAGGAGAGTAGGACCAGGCCGTCGGCAAGTCCCGGGTTCTCCACCGCAAGCATCGACGCCTGCCGACCGCCGTACGAATGTCCGCCGAGCAGAACGGGTCCGGGCACCGAGTAGTCCTTGCGAACAGCAGCAATCACCTCGGCAATGCCCGCGCGATCCTCTGCAGCACGCGACGGATGCGGAGGCCCCGAAGCTCGACGCACCCGAAACGCGAGATCGAAGCGCAGAACTTGCACTCCTGCCGCAGCAAAGCCGTCGGCAACAGCACGCAACAGCACGGTGTCGCAGTTACTTCCCGCGCCGTGAGTCAGTGCAAGCGTGGCGACGGGCGACGCGAAGGACACAGATGCAGGTCGATGAAGGAAACCGTGCACCGCACCTTCGTCGACCGTTTCGACAGTAGTCATGGACGCATCCCTGTCCGGCCCGCTCGGGCCTGTTCGACCGCGGCAGTCATGCTGCCCTCGTAAACCGGACCGTGTCCGGGAAACAGCACGCCGGCAGGTACAGCGGCGATATTGTCCAACGCCTGGTCCGTCGCTTCACGGTCATGATTGAAGGGGCACACCAGAAATTGTGGTCCGGCGACGGTCGACGTCCCATGTCCGGTCACCAGAGCGTCACCCGACGCGATCACTCCTGCGTCGGGAACAAGGTAAGCGCTGTGGCCGTCGGTATGCCCATGAGTGGGAATCGGCACGATCCGACCGGGAACGTCCAGCGCACCACCGGACGCAAAGGACTGTGCCCGAAGCAGTTCCGCACCTTTCAACGCGCCGACTCCGATCACGTCGCGAAGCCATTTCGGAGCACCTCGCCGCCACAACAGCAACGGAACTCCGGCCGGCGACAACTGTTGCAGATACTCCCTCTTCGCATGCGGCACTTCCAACGGATCCATCAGGACCGGAACCTCGAGCCGAGTCACGATGTCCGCGATCCCACCGATGTGATCGATGTGCGCGTGAGTGACGAGAATTGCCCGAACATCCCCGAGCTGGTGACCGATCTGTTCGATCGAGCGTTCGACGTCGGTGCCGTTGGCCGGATATCCGCCGTCGATCAAGGTCAGATCGGACCCCTCTTCGACCAGGACCCAATTGGCGTGACCGCACCGAACCAGATGTGTGTTCTCGATCTGCGTGATCGACAGTGCCGCAGTAGTCATGCTTGGTAGTCTGCGCCACGTGTCGGAATCCGTGAAGCAGGCCAGCAGCCGCAGCATTCGAGATCGCGCCGAAGCATCCTTGGTGGCAGCCGCATTCGCACTGCCCAGCGCGGTGAAACGTCGAATCACCGGACCACCCGTCGTCATCGAGGGCAACACGCTCGACGCCGACGCACACCTTCTGCTCACGCTCGCGAAGACGCGGCCACTCCCCTCGCATTCAACCGATCCCCAGTCACTCGCCGCTGCTCGCGCCAATCTCACCCGAACCGCGATCATGATGGGCGGCAGGCCCACGCCCGTCCACACCGAGGAGATCTCCGTTTCGGGTGCCGACGGCCCGCTTCGCGCCCGGCTCTACGTCCCGACAGCCGACACCGGCGCTCTGCTCGTCTACTTCCACGGCGGCGGGTGGGTACAGGGCAGCATCGAATCCCACGATGCCCCGTGCCGCCTGTTGGCCGAAACCTCCGGCGCACGGGTCATCTCGGTCGACTACCGGCTCTCACCCGAATTCGCTTTCCCCACACCGGTACACGATGCCTACGCCGCCTACCTCGATATCGTCGACCGCGCCGACGAGTTCTGCGCAGACCCGACGCGCATCGCTGTCGGGGGCGACAGCGCGGGCGGGCATCTTTCCGCAACGGTCGCGCTGCGTGCCCGCGACGACGGCAAGACCCCACCGGCGGCGCAGCTGTTGATCTACCCCGCGACCGACTTTCACGAGAAGGCCCCCTCGCGAACGACGTTCGGTGAAGGTTTCTTCCTGACCGAGGCCAACATGAACTTCTACGAGTCCAGCTTCCTCGGCAGCAATGCCGATCGACTCGATCCGATGGTGTCGCCGCTACGCGCCCCCGACGCGACCGGACTGCCGCCGGCCATCGTGATCACGGCGGGATTCGATCCACTCCGGGACGAAGGCGAAGCCTACGCAGCTCGATTGCGCGACAACGGTGTTCACGTGACCGATCGACGCTATCGCGGGTTCATCCACGGCTTCGTCAACGTTCTGGGACCGAGCGTGGGTTCGCGCACCGCCGTCGCCGAGATCGGCGGAATGCTCCGCGTTCTACTCACCCACCCAGCAAAATCTCCCGCAACGTATCCACCAGCGGATCAACCGGCAGCTCAGGGCTGATCGCACGCTGTAGCCCCAAACCGATTCCGACGCTGAGTATGCGCAGTGCCGCGGCGTTCGGGTCCAGTGCCGGCGTCACGCCGTTGGACTCGGCAAGATGTTGCACCACTCCGGCAATCAATCCGCGCACCTGATCGGCACCCGTCGCGATCTTTTCGCGGATCTCTTCGCTGTGCCGCGATCGCACCGAGAACTCGACTTCGAGCAACGTCCATCTCTTGTCCCCGATGGTTCGCTCGGCCCATCGCGCGAACTCGGCCACCGCGTCGTCGAGCGTCGAATTGGCTCCGAGCTGTGAGGTGATCTCGCCGACCTTGGTCAACCTGATTCGGCCGAGCACCTCGGCGCACAACTCGTCCTTGTTCTTGAAGTTCGAGTACACCGCACCTTTGGAATAACCGGCATCCTCAGCGATCTGATCGAGCGACGCGGCGGCGTACCCGCGATCGAGGAAATGTTCGACGGCCGTCGCCAACAAGGTCTCGCGGGTCATCGCCTGCGCTTCCTGCCTGGTCAATCGCGCCATCGGAACCTCCTCGCGGTTCTGAGTATCGAGATTCCAACGGTAGCCGAATACCGGAAGCGCACCGCAGGCGCACTCCCGAAACCCAAATTTGGGGTACCCACGTTATTCAGATACTGATAGTCTCCGAAATATGACTTCAGAAGTGACCGGCACCACCGCGCCCGGGTCCGGACGACACAGCGCGCCTAGACGGGGATTGGCAATCGGATGCGGCGGCACCCTCGGGTTCGCCTGGACCGTTGCTGCCCTCGCCTCGGTTCGGGACGCCCTCGACTGGGATCCCCGCGAAGCCACCGCCATCATCGGCACGTCCGCCGGAGCCGAGTTCGTGACAATGCTCGGCAGCGGAGTCGGCGTCGACGAGTTGGTAGCCATGCAACTCGGAGAGCCCGCCGCACGTCCCGAACTCCTCGCCCACACAGCATCGGCGCCCGGAAGAATCCCGCCACTTCCGAGTTTAGGGATCGGCAATCCACGACTGGTGACGCGTCGAGATCTTCCCGTTCTGAGCCGGATGAGCGGTATCGCACCGCGTGGTGGCGGCGACCCGTCCTGGCTCACCACGCTCGCCGAATCTCTTGCCCCTGGCGATTCGTGGCTCCCACATCCGTGCGCGTACATGGTATCCATGGACTACAGAACCGGGCGACGGGTCACGTTCGGGGCACAGGGGGCTCCGAAAGCGACAGTCGGTGAAGCGCTTCGAGCGTCTTGGGCGATTCCCGGCTGGTTCCCACCTGTCACCATCGACGGCGTCAGGTACATCGACGGCGGCGCGGCGTCCACGGCATCGGTAGACCTCCTGCTCCCCCTCGAACTCGACGAGCTGGTTGTACTGGCGCCCATGGCATCTCGAACACTGAAGCCGGCGCGCGGCGCCGCCCGTATCGAACGCGGCGCCCTGCGGAACTCCATGTCCAAGGGCCTCGACCGGGAAATCGAACTGGTGCGCGCTGCGGGAACCAGGGTCTTGCGCATAGACGCCACCGACGACGATCTCGCCGTCATGGGCGCCAACTTCATGGACGGCCGACGGCGGCTCGCCACCTTCGAATCATCCCTACGTACAACACGTGCGAGCGTGAAACGCGAACTCGATGCGCGCCCGTTCCACTCCACCCCGTCCCACCAGTGAAAGCGCAGACTCAGTGAACAACAGAACTGACCACTTCGAGGTCGTGATCATCGGTGGCGGGATCTCCGGGATCGGTGCAGCAATTCACCTGCAGCGCCTCGGGATCGACAATTTTGTCCTGCTCGAGAAAGCGGACTCCCTCGGCGGCACCTGGCGCGCCAACACCTATCCCGGTTGCGCCTGCGACGTCCCGTCCGGCCTGTACTCGTATTCCTTTGCCGCCAATCCGGATTGGACCCGACTGTTCGCGGAGCAGCCGGAGATCCGCGAGTACATCGAGGACACGGCCGTCCGCCACGGGGTCGACAAGCACGTTCGCTTCGGGGTCGAAATGCTCTCCGCACAGTGGGACGCATCGCAATCACTCTGGAAGATCACAACTTCCAGCGGTGAACTCACTGCTCGTTTCGTGATAGCCGCCGCCGGCCCGTGGAACGAACCCCTGACGCCGGCGATCCCCGGGCTGGAAACGTTCGAGGGCGAGGTGTTTCATTCCTCGCAGTGGAATCACGACTACGACTTGATCGGAAAGCGCGTCGCCGTCGTAGGTACCGGCGCTTCCGCAGTCCAATTCGTGCCGCGCATCGTCTCCGACGTGTCCGCCCTTCACCTTTACCAACGCACCGCTCAATGGGTCCTTCCCAAACCCGATCACTACGTACCGCGGATCGAAAGGTCCGTCATGCGATTCGTACCGGGAGCGCACAAGGCTCTACGCAGCATCGAATACGGAATCATGGAAGCGCTTGGATTGGGGTTCCGCAATCCGTGGATCCTGCGTATCGTGCAGAAACTCGGGTCGGCCCAATTGCGCTTGCAGGTGCGCGATCCGAAGCTACGCAAGGCGCTGACTCCCGACTACACCCTCGGTTGCAAGCGACTACTCATGTCGAACTCGTACTACCCGGCCCTCGGCAGACCCAACGTGACCGTCCATGCCAACGCAGTCGAAGAGATCCACGGCAACACCGTGATCGGAGCCGACGGAGTGGAATCGGAAGTGGACGCGATCATCTTCGGAACGGGCTTCCACATCCTCGACATGCCCATTGCATCAAAGGTATTCGACGGAGAAGGTCGATCACTCGACGATCATTGGCAGGGAAGCCCGCGGGCGTACTTCGGTTCCGCCGTCAGCGGATTCCCCAACGCGTTCATTCTGCTGGGCCCGAGCCTCGGCACCGGACACACGTCGGCCTTCATGATTCTGGAAGCCCAACTGAACTATGTGGCACAGGCGATCGGCCACGCTCGTCGGCACGGCTGGAAAACCATCGACGTGCGCCCGGAAGTACAGGCAGCCTTCAACTCTCAAGTTCAGGAGGCATTGGGTACCACGGTCTACAACGCCGGTGGTTGCGAAAGCTATTTCTTCGACGTCAACGGCCGCAACAGCTTCAACTGGCCGTGGTCGTCAGGAGCCATGCGTCGACGGCTACGGGCCTTCGATCCATACGCCTACAACCACACGCTGTCCGACAACCCTGCGTCAGACGACACCGCCGCTGAGCCCACCACCACCTCCGAACCGGAGTACACCACATGAGCCTTTTCGGCACCACCTACCCGCCGATCGATCTCGACGGAGCAGTCGTCGTCATCTCCGGAGGTGGCCGCGGAATCGGCCGGGCCACAGCGGAGTTGTTCGCAGCTCGCGGCGCACTCGTCTGCGTCGGCGACCTCGACGAGGAGACGGCCGTCGACACCGCCGCATCCATCGGCGCACGGGCCCGCGGGTACGCT
Organism: Rhodococcus sp. EPR-134; assembly: GCF_001647205.1. Taxonomy (NCBI): domain Bacteria; kingdom Bacillati; phylum Actinomycetota; class Actinomycetes; order Mycobacteriales; family Nocardiaceae; genus Rhodococcus; species Rhodococcus sp. EPR-134. The sequence continues at coordinate 4,373 of NZ_LVCT01000784.1, read as the reverse complement.
CTGGACGTCACCTCACGCGAATCCTGGGATGTGTTCGTCTCCACAGTGATCGGCGAATTCGGTCACATCGACATTCTGGTCAACAATGCGGGCGTGATGCCGCTCGGCAGCTTCCTCGACGAGTCCGACGCCACCAGTCGAGTAACCCTCGACGTCAATGTCTGGGGCCCGATTCACGGGATGCGCACCGTGCTGCCCGGCATGGTGGATCGGCGACGCGGCCACGTCGTCAACATCGCATCCATGGCAGGCAAGCTACCGGTGCCAGGAATGGCCGTGTACAACGCAAGCAAGTTCGGTGCGGTGGGCCTTTCCGCCTCTGCTCGTGTCGAATTCGCAGATTCCGGCGTCAGCGTCAGCGCCATCCTGCCCAGCGCGGTGCGCACCGGGCTCTCCTCCGGTGTGCCACTCGGAAAGGGCATGCCGACGGTTGAACCCGAGGTCGTGGCCGAAGCTGTCGTCGACACGGTCGCGCACCGGCGAGCCGAAACTACTGTTCCGCGTTACCTTGCGGGCTGGGACCTCATCGACGCTGTAATACCCGAATGGATGATCAACATCGGACGCCGGGTGATCGACGATCGCCGCGCGCTGACATCGGTAGATCCGAACGGGCGTGCGGCTTACGAAAAGCGAGTGGCACGTCAGGCCGAAAACGAGGAGCACGATCGGAGATGAAGCGGGTAGTTTCGTGGCCATGTACATCCGCCGCGAAACTTCTTCCGACCGTGACGCAATCTATTCACTGCTCGGGGCGGCGTTTGCCGACCAAGCGCCGCCCGGCGAGTCTCCCTACGAGATCGAACTGACACGTCAACTCTTCGCCTCGAACGACTACTTACCGAAGTTGTCCCTTGTCGCCGTCGCCGGTGATGAGATCGTCGGTTTCGTGATCGGAACACGCGGATGGGTCGGTCCCGTTGAGGCGGTTGGCCTCGGCCCGTTGGCAGTCACACCGGACAACCAACGCAGCGGCGTCGGTTCGGCGTTGATGCACGCGGTGATCGGTGCGTCCGACGCTCTGGACGTGCCACTGCTCGCACTCCTGGGCAGCACCGAGTACTACCCGCAGTTCGGGTTCGTCACCAGCACGGACGCCGGGATCGAGTCTCCGGAAGCCGAGTGGGGCGAGCACTTTCAGATCAGGACCCTCACCACGCACCGCCCCGATCAGACGGGGAAGTTTTCATACGCAGCGCCTTTCGGGGTCGCTTGACCCTCAGCGCGATGTAAGAGTTCTTTGACATCCAGCGCACGTAGACCTACGCTCAGGCATGTCAAAGAACTCTTACGCCTGGGAGGCTTCATGAGCACCACGGCACGGTGGAGCCTGATCATCGGTATCGGCGTCGCTGCAACGCTAGCCTTCAGCTTTTTTGCAGCATTGACCGCCGATTATCGGAAGACGTTGGCCTTCATCGTCTTCGCAATCGTCATGGCACCGGCTTGTATCGGGTCGGCGTGGGCCCTTTTTCCATCGGAGAACGACAAGGCCCCCGCCTACCCCGAGGACACCGTCGAAACAGAATGGAGTCGCAAGGCCGGCTTCGGCGCGTTCACCGACTTGATCACTGCCATGGGGATCGCGCTGATCGCGCACAATGTCTTCGGCGCTCCCGAACTGCCGCTCGTAATGTTTACAGCCCTCGGGCTGGCCGACTTCGGAATCCGGTACTGGGCAGTGTCGAGGGGCCGCACCCCACATTCGAGATCTGACGAGATCTGATGCGCAACAACCTTCAAGAACTTCGTACGGCAGCCGGATTGTCACAGCAAGCGTGCGCCGACGCGCTCGGCATCACACGCCAGACCGTGATCTCTATCGAGAAAGGCCACTTCGACCCACGCCTGTCACTGGCGTTCCGAATCGCCGAATACTTCGACAAACGCGTAGACGACATTTTCTCCAGCTGACGCCGTCTCGAACTGACGGAAGATCAGTCGAGCTGCGGTTTCAGTCGAGCTGCGGTTTCAGTCGAACAGAGTTGGCGATCCGTTTTCGTCGTTCCCGTCTTCGACGGCCGTTGCCTTCTTGCCCGAGCCCTTGCGGACGACGGTCAACGTCGTCGTTCGACGCGACAACCTGTGCCCGTCACTGTGTTCGAGCAGCGCCATCCCCTGGCGAACTTCGACTACCGTCCACGGACCCGCATGGCCGGCTGCCTGCACGAGGTCACCGGACTCCACCTCAGTTGCCATGACCACTCCTTGTTCGTCGTGTCCTGCACGTTCTCCTTCCCATTATCGACGCAGCCACCCGGTAGTCGACGCGCAGGGTACCTACGCTGCAGCTGCAACCTTGACCGCATGGCCGACTTCGGCTCGGAATGCCGCGTATTCGGGTGAGCCTCGGAGATCGTCGGGATCGACGCCGGTTCGTGGCAGATCGATTTTCAGGTCGAGCGCGACCTTGCCCGGTCGGCTTGTCAGAACTACGACGCGGGAGCCGAGAAAGGCCGCCTCGTCGGCACTGTGAGTGACGAAGACACTTGTTCGCCCCGATTCGGCACTGACACTGCGCAGGTCCTCCTGCAGACGCTCGCGAGTGAGGGCGTCCAGCGCGGCAAAGGGTTCGTCCAACAGGAGCAACGACGTTTCGGCCGCCAAGGCACGAGCAATTGCCACCCGCTGCTGCTGCCCGCCGGAGATTTCCCAGATACGCCGGTCCGCAGTGCCGACCAGACCGACGCGGTCGAGAAGCTCGTCACGCCTTTGCCCGCGTTCGCTCTTCGCAACGCCGGCGTATTTGAGTGCCAGATCGATGTTGCCGCCCACCGATTTCCACGGAAAGAGCCGTGGCTGCTGAAACACCACTCCCGCACTCGACCCGGGAATCGGGTCGGATCCGGAGACCTGAACCGTTCCACTGGAAGGATTTTCGAAACCCGCGATCAGCCGCAGCAATGTGCTCTTGCCGCAACCCGACGCTCCGACGAGAACCAGAAACTCACCAGGTGTGACGTCGATCGATACGGGCCCGAGTGCCGTGACGGACTCTCGACCGTGGCCGTACCTGTGCGAGACGGTGTCGATTCGGATCGCGCCCGGGCGGTCGGCAGCGAATCCTCCCGAGGCCTGCTGTGCGGTCACGCTACTGGTCAAGGACATCGGGAAGCCCCTTCACATAGAGAGCATTCTGAAAGACCGCCAGATCAGGCACACTGTCGATCTGCTTCTGCTCGGCCAGGAATTGCGCTGCACTCTGCAGGTTCACTGCCAGATTCCCGGGAGCGCCCTCGGTGCCCAACCATTCCGGCGAGGAGATCTGCTCCGGAGTGAGGAACACACCCTGTTTCAACTGCGCTGCCGCGTCGTCCTTCGAGGCGCCTAATTGTGCGGCAACAGCTTCCGCTGCCGCGTTCGGATCAGTGGCGATCGTCGTGAGCGCGCGGGCCTGAACCTGGCGCCAGGTGTCGACGATCTCGGGGTGATCCTTGGCAAACGCAGTCGACACCACACCAAGATCGAGTGTCGGCTTTCCTGCTGTCGCGAGCTCACGGCTGGCGATCAACTGTGTTCCGTCCTTACGGAGTTCGTCGAGCGTGGGCAGCCAGGTGTAGACGGCATCGATGTCACCGCGCTGCCAGGCTGCGAGGGATGCTTGCGGCTGGAGATCCACCAATTGGACGTCGTCGGCACTGAGTCCGGCCTGGTTCAGCGCTGCCAGCAGACTGTAGTGCGCGGTCGAGGCGAATGCCGTGGCCACTTTCTTGCCGCGCAGATCTGCGACGGTCTTGATTCCGGTTGCGTTGCGCGCCACCAGGGCTTCGTTGTCGCCGGCCACATCCAGAACAAACGCGACCTGATACGGAATGTTCAGCGGTGCCGAGAGGCCACGAGCAACCGGACTCGAACCGATTGCGCCGAAATCGATTTCACCGGCGATGAAGGCGGTGTTGATGTCGGCTCCCGAATCGAACTTCGTCCACTTCACGTTGTACTCGGGCAGTGCGTCTTCGAGCCAGCGATTGTTCTTGACTATCAAGTCGCCGCTCGGGAACGACTGGTAAGCGATACGGATTGTTTCCTTGGACGAATCCTGGCCCGAATGATCCACCGAGCACGCACCGAGAACAAGGGCAAGGACGCCGATCAGCACCGTGAACGCCGTCCGGGAAGCCCTTCCTTCATTGCGCGTCGAATTACTGCTGCGCTTCAGATTGCTGCTGGCGTGTTTCTGATTGTCAGTCATACTTTTCCCCTCCAGGGAACGGCGCGGCGCTCTGCAGCCCGCAGCAGTCCGTCGATGATCAGGCCGGAGAATCCGATGGCAAAGATCCCCACCAGCACGACCGGCGTGTTGTTGTAATTGCTTGCATCCTTGACCATTCCGCCGATTCCGGGTATGCCGTTGAACAGTTCGGCCGCGACCA
>NZ_LVCT01000783.1:0-512 GCF_001647205.1 Rhodococcus sp. EPR-134 | reverse complement strand
GTATTCGCTCCGGAAACATCCACGACCAGCGGGATTCCATTCGCGTCGGACAAGACATGGATTTTCGATCCTTTCTTGCCGCGGTCGACCGGACTCGGACCGGTCAGTGATCCCCCCTTTTTGCCCGGACACTTGCCGCGTCCAGGATCGCCGCCGACCAGTCGAGTTCACCGGCACTGCCGAGGTGGTCGAGTACTTGCTGGTGGAGTCGCTCGAATAGTCCGGATTCGACCCAGGTGGTGAACCGGCGGTGCGCCGTCGGGACTGTCACTCCGAAGGAGGGTGGCAGATGTCGCCACGCGCATCCGCTCGTCAGCACGAACACGATCGCGGTGAAGACCGCGCGATCGTCGACCGGTGCGCTGCCACCGCCCTGCGGCCGGACGGCGAACTGTGGAACCAGCGGTTCGACCATCTCCCACAAGGCATCCGGCACCAAACGCAAAGACAAATCATCCACCACGAACCGTATTATGTCCCACACGTCACTTCACCCACATGAGACACGCTCT
>NZ_LVCT01000782.1:0-544 GCF_001647205.1 Rhodococcus sp. EPR-134 | reverse complement strand
GATTGGTCGGCCGGTGTGGAATACGCGGGTGTTGGTGTTGGATTCGCGGTTGCGGCCGGTTCCGGTGGGTGTGGTGGGGGAGTTGTATGTGGGTGGGGTGCAGGTGGCTCGGGGGTATGAGGGTCGTGTGGATTTGACGGTGGGTCGGTTTGTGGCGGATCCGGTGTCGGGTGTGGTGGGTGCTCGGGTGTATCGGACGGGTGATGTGGTGCGGTGGGGGTGTGGTGGGGTGTTGGAGTTTGTGGGGCGCACGGATTTTCAGGTGAAGGTGCGGGGGCAGCGGGTGGAGTTGGGTGAGGTGGAGGCGGTGTTGGCTGCTCAGGTGGGGGTGGCTGGTGCGGTGGTGGTGTTGCGGTCGGGTGTGGGTGGGGATTTTTTGGTGGGGTTTGTGGTGGGTGAGGTGGGGGTGGTGGTCGATGAGGTGGTGGTGTTGGAGGGGGTGCGGAGGTCTCTTCCGGGGTTCATGGTGCCGTCGGTGGTGGTGGTGTTGGGGGAGTTTCCGGTGACGGTGCATGGGAAGTTGGACCGTAAAGCCCTCCCGGAC
>NZ_LVCT01000781.1:0-562 GCF_001647205.1 Rhodococcus sp. EPR-134 | reverse complement strand
AATCGAATGGCGCCTCTCAGCCGGAGTTGTCAGGTTTGACGGGCAGTTGGGAGTCGAGTTCGGAGACAGTGGCTTCCACAGCTGCCGCGATCTCGTCGTCGGTAGGGACGAGATCGCGAACCTGGGAGGGGAGAGTCTCATAGGTGTAGTCGGCTACGGCGAGGGGTGCAGTTGTCCCGGCAAGTGAATACCGGACGACGTTGTCGTTGCGGCCGGCGCAGAGCAAGATTCCCACAGTCGGGGCGTGGATGTCCTTGTTGCGGAGGTTGTCGTCGATCCACGAAACATAGAAGCCGAGCTTCCCGACATACTCCGGCTCAAACCTGCCTACCTTCAACTCGACGACGACGAACCTCGCTTGCACCCAGTTGAAGAACAGCAAGTCGATATAGAAATCCTGATCACCGACCTCGAAATGGTACTGGCGTCCAACAAAGGCGAACCCGTGTCCCAGTTCGAGGAGGAACTGCTCCAGCCGACGCATCAGCGCGGACTCCAGCTCCCGCTCCGCGACACGTTCGGTGATGTCGAGAAAATCGAAGACGTACGGGTCACGCACCAA
>NZ_LVCT01000780.1:0-566 GCF_001647205.1 Rhodococcus sp. EPR-134 | reverse complement strand
AACTCTGCCCTGCTTGATGCGCTGAAACAGCGCGTTGTCATCGGCGACGGAGCGATGGGCACCATGTTGCAGGCCGCGGACCTCACCCTGGACGACTTCCTCGGCCTCGAGGGGTGCAATGAGATCCTCAACGACACCCGTCCCGACGTGCTCAAAGACATCCACCGTGCGTACTTCGCCGCTGGTGCCGATGCCGTCGAGACCAACACCTTCGGTTGCAACCTGCCCAACCTCGCCGACTACGACATCTCTCACCGGATCCGCGAACTCGCGGAAAAAGGCACTGCTCTCGCCCGTGAAGTAGCGGACGAGATGGGACCAGGCCGCGACGGCATGGCCCGATTCGTACTCGGCTCGATGGGACCGGGAACCAAGCTCCCCAGCCTCGGACACGCACCGTACGCAGTCCTGCGTGACGCGTACACCGAAGCTGCGCTCGGCATGATCGACGGTGGCGCCGACGCCATCCTCGTCGAAACCTGCCAGGACCTGCTTCAGGTGAAAGCTGCAATCCTCGGCAGCCAGCGTGCGATGGAGCAACTCGGACTGCGGTTGCCGATCATCAC
>NZ_LVCT01000779.1:0-661 GCF_001647205.1 Rhodococcus sp. EPR-134 | reverse complement strand
GTCGGTGACGTCGAGGTCATGACTGTGTCTGAGCGTGCTTTGGTGCTCGAGTCGTGGAACGACACGTCTCGTCCGGTTGTGGGTGGGTTGTTGTTGGATGGTTTTGATTCTGTGGTGGGGGTTTGTTCGGGTTCGCGTGCGGTGGTGTGTGGGGATGTGGTGCTTTCGTATGGGGAGTTCGATGAGAGGGTTAATAGGTTTGCGCGTTATTTGATTGGTTTGGGTGTTGGGCCGGAGTCGTTGGTGGGGTTGGCTGTTCGGCGGTCGGTTGATTTGTTGGTTGGTTTGTATGCGATTGTGCGTGCGGGTGGGGCGTGGGTGCCGTTGGATCCTGATGCGCCGTCCTCGCGTAATGAGTATGTGTTGGATTCGGCTGATCCGGTGTGTGTGGTGTCGACGGAGCGTGATGGTTTCGTGGCGTCGGGTCGTCGGGTTGTGTGTGTGGATGTTGTTGATGTGTCTGGTTTTTCGGGTGCGCGGGTTTCTGATGTGGATCGGCGCTCGCCGTTGCGGGCGTCGAATACGGCGTATGTGATTTTCACGTCGGGGTCGACGGGTCGGCCGAAGGGTGTGGCGGTCTCGCATGCGGCGATTGTGAATCAGTTGGAGTTCATGCAGGGCGAGTATCGCTTGACGTCGTCTGATGTGTATTTGCAGAAGA